>AQTU01000029.1:0-23812 GCA_000385835.1 Streptococcus mitis 13/39
CAAGGTACGCAAGAGTCAGGTCATGAAGGCGAATCCCTAATCCAAGCAGAGCAGCCGTCTTATACAGCCCCAATTAGCACCCAAGGCACACAAGAGTCAGGTCATGAAGGCGATTCCCTGGTTCAATCAGAACTACCAGTTTACACAGGTCCTCAGGCGGGAGCTCCAGTTGAGCCAACAGTGCCAGAGTCTACAGAAGTTGTTAGCAGTAAGGGGACCCAAGAAATTGGTCACGAGGGTGAGGCTCTAGTCCAACCAGCACAACCAGCCTACACAGCCCCGGTAGAAGCAAAAGGCACGCAAGAGTCAGGTCATGAAGGCGAATCTCTGGTTCAACCAGAATTACCGTCTTATACAGGTCCAATCAGTACCCAAGGTACGCAAGAGCCCGGTCACGAGGGTGAAGCTGCTGTAGCAGAGGCTCTTCCTGAACTGCCTTTGACAAGTAATCATCGTACAGTAACAGAAACTATCCCTCACGAAACTGAAGAAATCGAAGATGCGACCATCTTGAAAAATCATCGAGAAATTGCTCAGGAAGGAAAAGATGGTTTACGGACAATCGAGTATGAAGATTATCTCGTAGATGGTAAGGTGGAAGCTAGCAAGGAAATCTCACGTACAGAAGTAGAACCAACCAAAGAGATTATCAAGGTTGGCAGTCTTGTTAAAACCAAACCAACTGTTGAAATTACTAATCTGGTTAAAGATGAGAGCAAAAAAGCAGTAGCAGTCAACTACCGCTTAGATGACCCAACATCTGCTTTTGTTAAGGCCAAGGCCCAAATTTTTCAAAATGGAACACTGATTAAAGAAGTGGATTTGAAAGATTTATCCGTTCAGCAAACGATTGATGGCTTGGACTACTATACTCCTTATACAATTAAGACTTACCTGACCTATAATCTAGGCCAATCTGATCAGGAAAACACAGAAGTATCAACGAAAGATTTTCAATTGGACTATAAGAAAATTGAAATCAAAGATGTGGATGAAGTGGGGCTCTATGGTAAGGAAGAGGGTCACTACCGTCGTTATCTGAATTTATCAGAAGTACCAAGTGATTTGTCACCTTATTTTGTCAAAGTCAAATCAGACAAGATGAAGGAAATGCTGCTACCAGTTAGCTCAATTAAGGAAACAGCTGGTGGGAAATACAAGATAACCGTTGCTTTCAATGAACTAGTTCAAGAAGAAGGTTCAGCATACAAGGATAACTATAGCTTCACAGTTGATAAGCAAAAACTTGCCAAGGACGGTGTTTATACTTCCTTCAAGAAACTGATTGCTGCCATGCAGGGTAATCTCGCTGGAACCTTTAAACTTGGAGCTGATATGACAGCTGATGAGGTGGCCTTAGCTAAGGGTCAAACTAGCTATGTGACAGGAACTTTCACTGGTAATCTTATCGGTGCGAGTGACGGGAAGCCGTTTGCGATTTATGACCTTAAGACAGCCTTGTTTGATAATTTGACTAAGGCTACTGTGAAAGATATTGACCTTAAAGCAGTAGCGATTAAGAGTCAAGAAGACACAGCCAGCCTAGCAAAAGTAGCTACTAACAGCCAGATTAGTAATGTAGCTGTAGAAGGTCAATTGATAGGTAGCAAGTCAGTTGCAGGTTTGGTAGCGAAGGCTCAAGATATAGAAATAACCAATAGTTCCTTTACAGGTAGCATTCAGGCCAAGCATGCGGATACCTCTTCTTACTATGTAGGAGGTATAGCAGGGCTTCTATCTGGTAATAAGGCTAAGATTGATAAGGTCGCAGTTGATGCAAGTATTTCGAGCAATGCCCGCAATAATGACCAATTTGCGGGAGGTATTGTAGGGAAAGTTCAAAGTGGTGCTTTGGTTTCTCATGCGCTAGCAAGTGGAACCATCCTCAATATGACAACCTATCCTCGCGTCGGAGGTATAGCAGGTTCTACATGGCAAAATGGCCGTATCCATCATGTCGTTAGCATGGTCAACGCTGGAGATGGTTATGCCATCACAGGAGACCAGTACAGGGGCGCGGACATCAAAGATGCTAGCACTGTTGTTGAGAACAAGAAGGCCGATCTCTATGGAATCCCAATCACCCAAGACCAGGTTAGAGAAAAGGTCCAGTCTTATGGGATGACAGTGACACTAAACGATACAGGTCAAACACTCAAGGTCAATCAGCACAGTGTGGACTATACTCAGTTAAGCCAAGGTCAAGCTAGTCGAAAAGTTGCTTATCACAATATCGAGAAATTGATGCCTTTCTATAATAAAGAGCTAGTGGTTCACTATGGAAATCAAGTTGATCCTACTGATAAGCTTTATACTACAGAACTGCTGGATGTTGTACCAATGAAGGACAATGACATCATCACAGATATTCAGGCCAATAAAGCAGCAATCAATAAACTGATGTTGCATTTTGCTGACAATACAATCAGTTATCTGGACGTCACTTACAAAGACGACTTCAAAAATACACAAATTGCAGAGTACAGCGTAGCAGGCAAAAACTTTATCTTTACACCAGAGGCCTTTTTATCTGACTATACGAAAGTGACCAATCAGGTTCTAGCAGATTTGCAAGGAGTTGAATATGACTCGGCAGCCATGAGAAGAGTTCTGGGTATTGAGGCAGATGCGTCGCTTGATTCGCTATATTTGGACAAAGAGTTTGAAAAAGTTAAGGCCAATATTGGCGAACATCTCCGTAAAGTGCTAGCCATGGACAAGTCTATCAATACGATGGGAGATAGTGTAGCAACCTACATCAGCGAGAAAATCAAGAACAACAAGGAAGCTTTCTTGCTTGGTTTGACCTACCTCAATCGCTGGTACAATATCAACTATGATCACATCAATACCAAGGACCTCAATACCTATAAGTTTGACTTTGATGGCAATAGCACAGCTTCAACCTTGGATACTATCATTGCCCTAGGTCAGAGTGGTATGGAAAATCTCAAAGCATCAAATAATATAAGTGCCTATGAAACAACACTAGCTGCTGCAAAAGGTCGCAAGACAGTGACGGATTTACTAGAGTCTTACAGAAAACTCTTCCTACCAACTAAAACCAATAATGAATGGTTGAAGACGAATACCAAGGCCTATATAGTAGAGAGTAAATCAGCAATTCCAGAAGTGCGTGCCAAACAAGAGTCAGCTACACCAGATAGTAACTATACGTTGGGAGTCTATGACCGTATTACGGCGCCAAGTTGGAAATTAAAAAACATGCTCCTACCGCTATTGACATTGCCAGAAGAAGATGTTTATGTGATTTCAAATCTTTCTACCTTGGCCTTTGGTGGCTACGAACGCTATCGTGACCGTGTCAATAATACAGTCTTATCAGGAGAAGAATTGCGTCAGTATGTCCGTGCTAAGGTCGACCAGTCGGCTGAATGGCAACGAGACCACTATGATATCTGGTATCATCTCCTTTCACCAGAATACAAAGAAAAACTCTTCCGTTCAGTTATGGTTTCAGATGGCTTTGGTATGAAAGATAGCAATAGTAATTATTACTGGGCTACCCTGTCTGATAAGGCCATTGACTCTATCTACAACTTCTTTGGACCAACTGGTAAGTGGTATGGGGAAAGTAAAGGAGCTGGAGCCTATGCCAACGGTTCTGAGGTCCACTATGTCAGCGACCGCTTGTTGGATAAATACGGAACATCTGTCTATACTCATGAAATGGTTCACAATTCTGACGGACATATTTACTTTGAAGGAAAAGGTCGTCGTGAAGGATTGGGAGCAGAGTTGTATGCCTTAGGACTGTTGCAATCTGCTGACAGTCTAGATAAGGATGCTATTGTCTTGAATACTCTCTATAAAGGGGATAAGGATTCACCAACTCGCTTGCATACTTATGACCCGACAAGCCGCTTTACATCAGCCGCAGCCTTGCAAGAGTATGTGCACGGTATGTACGATGTCTTATACACCTTGGATGCTATGGAAGCCAATGCTATTTTAACTAAGTCAAATGATGTTAAGAAAAAATGGTTTAGAAAAATAGAGAATTTCTACATTGAGGACAAGTACCATAAACAAACTCATGCTGGAAACTCTGTTCGTCCATTGACAGATGCTGAAGTAAGTAAACTAACCAGTCTTGATGCCTTGATTGACAATGATATCATCAACCGTCGGGCATACCGTGATAAGAGTGACTATACTCGTAATGGCTATCATCTTATCAGCATGTTCTCACCGATTTATGCTGCCCTCAGCAATCCAAAGGGTGCACCTGGTGACATCATGTTTAGAAAGACAGCCTACGAATTGTTGGCAGAAAAAGGTTACCAAGATGGCTTCTTACCATATGTATCCAACCAATACGCAGAAGAAGCTAAACGTAATGGGGACATTACCTATTCAGATTGGCTCCGAAAAGATGTGGGCCTCATAACTGATAGCCTCGTATTGAAAAATGTCTTTGCCAACAAATACGGTTCATGGGCTGATTTCAAGAAGGATATGTTTGATCAACGTATTCACAAGCAAGATCAGTTGAAACCAATCACCATTCAGTACGAACTTGGTGTACCAAACAGCAGCAAGGAGATTACAATCCGTTCAGCTGCCCAAATGCAAGAACTCATCGATCAAGCAGTGGCAAAAGATGTGGCTAACATTGACCGTACGACAAGCCATGCTCCTGCAAGCTGGGTACACTTATTAAAACAAAAAATCTACAATGCCTACCTACGTAGCACAGATGATTTCAGAGAATCGATTTATAAACAATAAGAAAACTCCCCCAAGCTATCCTGTCTAAACCAGTCCACCTTGCAGATGGTCAGTCTTTGTGATAGAATAGCATAAAGTCCTTTTGAGGGGGAACTTGCTAGGAAATCCCCAAGCATTGTAACGGAAAAACCACCCTCGCTTCTTTGTGAGGGTGGTTTTTCCTTTGTAAGTAGAAAATAAGAGAGAAAGAGTCTACATCATGTCGAGAATTGTCACCATTCATCCAGCCAAGGAAATCCATCGCTATGGTTTTGAGAGTACCCAAGTCTATCGAGCCCGTATAGCACGATATCTGGGTTTGGAATATGTTCACCTTGTGTCGAGTCCTCAGCTTCGTCCTGATTGGAAGAAAGACTTGATCAAGTTAGGTTTTTTAGAAAAGGAACTGCTCTGTGTTCCGCATAGTTTTTCAGATATAGGCCATGCAGACTTATCAGTGAAACCAGAAAGTCTGACACTATCAGCTGGAGATCAGGTTGAGCTCAATGAGGATGGTTTTGTGGCCTCTGTTACCCTAGGAGATGGCTCGGGGAGATATTACTATACCAAAGGTCCTTTCTTATTTGAAGATTTCAAGGAGAAGGAACTTCGTTGGTATCATGAAAATGGAGAACTGGCCCTTGAAGGACGCTTTATCGATCCCTTTAAAGAACCCTCTCCTGTCACTATCTTTTACCCAGAATACATCTACCGCATAGGAGGAGAGATCCGTTCTGAAGAGGATTTGCTGGTTAAATTCTTAGCCAGATGGGCCCAGCAAACCGACCTCTTCATCCGTGACCAACAAATCGTACCCAAGCCTAGCCTCTGGCGTTATATGGAAAACACGGACAAAAATTACTATGAAGTCATCCATGAAAATGTCATGCGAGACTTACGCCTCGCCAATCTGCGCAAGACAAACAAATATCTAGTTGCCAGTGAAGTGCTGACTGATACTTTGGCGAAACAAGGGTATGATACTAAGTTTTTACCACCTATGTTTACAGAAAAATTAGGTCAGCTAAGACAAATCGGACCTGTTTTGGACTATTGCTTGGTAGGTCATATGGGAGAAGGCAAGAACGTTGAACTTGTCATTGAAGCCTTTATCGAACTCTACAAACGTGGCTCCAAGGCCCAGATTACCTTTTATGGTGGCTCAGATGAACGTCTAGCAGAATTACAGAATCAATATGATCTTCCGCCAACCATTCACTTTAAAGGTATCGTTAACGAAGTGCCTTATCATCTGCACCAATGTTACCTGTCAGCTAGTTATACAGAGTTATTTGCCAACGCCTGTGTTGAAGCCTTGAGTCAAGGTTTGTTAGCCTTGTTATCGGATGTGGATATTGCTCATCGTTTCTATGCTGGCCAGTCCAATGCCATCAACTTGTTTAAAACCAAATCAGAGTTGATTCAAAAGATAGAAGAGATGGAAGAGCCTGATTTTTATCTATCGAATGAAAAAAATCTAGCTTTAGCCTCTCGCTATTCTCTGGAAAAAGTAGCTCACATATACAGAGAACTATTAGATAGGAACTTCTAGGATGTTGGGAATTCTAGTCACCCTATTGCTTTATTTTGGCTTGATTTCCTGAATTGCCTATCGGAAAAAAGGGAGCGAAGAGGATTACTATCAGGTTAAGAAAGCTGTTCCAGTGACAGTTTTGGCCTTCTCAGTCTTTGCGACCTTGCTCAGTCCCATTTCCTTTTTGACTCTGGTGGGGAATGCCTATACAGGCAGGCCCTATCTCTGGTTTGCTCAGTGTGGCATCTTTCTAGCCATTCCGCTGGCCCATCGCTACTTTTTGCCCCTCTATCAACAGGGAAACTACGAGACAGCCTATCATCTGTTAGAGGATAAGTTTCAATCGGCTGGCATTCGTTCACTGGCTTCAGGACTTTTCATCCTCTACCAGTTGGGGCGAATAGCAGTGGTGACCTACTTGGCAGTCTCAGGCCTTAGAGCCTTTATCCCCATCAATCAGCTGGTCTTGTCAGCTTTACTTCTTCTCTTGACGGTCTATTATCTGGCAAGGGGTGGTCTCTTGGTTGTGCTGTGGACGGACTTCTTTCAGGGTTTGGTCCTGCTAGCTATACTAGCCCTCTTTCTACCGAGAATTGCCCAATCTGGCTTAGTCATGAATAGCAGTCAGCAACTCTCTCACTTTGCAGAGAAACTGGATGGGCAGACGGTCTTGATCCTAGTTGTAGGAGCAGGTTTTAGTAGCTTGTTTTCCTACGTTTCCTCGCAGGATATCGTCCAACGTTTTAATAGCAAAATGGGGCGTCAGAAGATTGGAAAAATCTTATGGCTACAGGGACTTTTGTCCTTTGGGATTGCCAGTTTGCTGTATCTGATTGGCTGCTTGATTCGTCAGGAAAATTTCGCTACCACATCGACCAATCCTGTTCTCATCGCTTACGCTCGGGAAGGTCTGGCACCTTGGTTTGGTAGTTTCATCATGCTGGCTCTCTTGGCAGCAGGCCAATCCACAGTTTCATCCAGTATGAATGCAATCGTGACCTGCTTGAAGTTGGATTTTGCTTGGACAAAGATTCGCTGGTCGCCAAGCCTCCTATCCTTTGCCTTAGCAGGCTTGTCCTGGCTCCTCTGCCTCTTACTCATGAATGCAGAAATCTACTCCATCTACGAATGGATTAACGGCTTTATGGGCCTGACACTAGGTGCGATAGGTGGTTTGTACCTCTTGGTCTTGCTCCTCAAAAGACCGAGTTTGTATCTAGCTAAAATCTATCTGGTCATTAGTCTAGGAGCCTTGGTTCTTTATCATTACAGTGGACTCTTTGCCAACCCCAATCCTTGGTTAAATAGCATTATCGCCACCCTATCTGCCCTTTTTATCTCAATTCTAGGAAGACTATATGAAAGAAACATCTAAACCCATAGCCGTCATTTTGATCCGTTCGGGTTCACGCGGCTTGGTGGATAAAAATATCAAACCGCTTGCAGGCAAACCCTTGGTTTTCTATACCATAGAAGTCGCTCTAGCCTCCAAGCTATTTAGTGATATCTGGGTTTCCTCAGACTCATTAGCCTATTTAGAACTCTGTCGTCAAGCCTATCCAGAGATTCGTTGTGTCCACAGATCAAAAGAATTGGCCCTATCAACAACCTCTAGCTTAGAAACCTTACGCGACTTTTTACAGCCCTTTGAGGAAGAGCAAGTCTTTGTCAATCTACAGGTGACTTCACCTCTTAGAGAGGTAGAGCACCTCATCGAATCCTATCAACTCTACTGTCAGTCTGGCGCCGACCATTTGATTTCCTGTGTTAAGGCGGACAAGAGTCGTAGTCTTTACTTGCAGTTTGCGGAGTCGTCATTTATCCATCCCCCTCAAGTTTCCAAGCACTATGCCCGGCAGAAAGAACCTGTCTATTACTATCCCAACGGTAGTATTTGGATTTCTCGCAAGGACCTTTACCTACGAGATGAGACCTTTTACACGGATAAGACAGTAGCCTATGAAATGCCCAAACTCTATTCTTATGATATCGACGATGCCTTGGACTTTGAAGTCGTTGAGACCTTGCTTCACCATCACCACCTAGGAGAATCAAAGAGATGAAACACCTCATCATTGCCACAACGCCCTTGCAGGCTAAAATAGCTCAGCATATAAAGAGCCTCTATCCTAATCAGGACTTTGTTAGCCTTTATGTCAGTCCTGTCAAAAATGCCCGACAGGAGCATTATGCCAAGGATTTTGACCATGTTCACTATCCTCAGACGGCAGAGGACTTGGCTCAGATTTGTCAGGAGCTGGCTGGCGACTATGACACCATTTTTTATGCTAGTTTTGATAATAGCTTGATTCTGGACTTGATTGCTAGTTCAAACTACCGGCACCTCATGAGTTTCGATGATGGCTATGCGGATATTTATCCCTTGGGTATGTATGCTTGGCCTCTTCAGCCCAGTCAGGTGGGCTCTTTAGGCTTGACCAGAGATGACTTGATTGAGCGAACGGAAAAGCACTATACCCTCTATCGCAGTGACTACCATGTCGTGGCTAGAGAAAAGCTGGTTTATCTGGAGCATTTTTTTGACCTGTCCCAAGCACCCGTTTCAAATGGCAAGACGGTCAAGGTTTTGCTGGGGCAAAAGTTCTCTGAAGAAGACGATCAGATCTCCATCCGCTTTATCAGTACCTATGCCAAGGCCTTGGCCATTGACCTCTATCTACCCCATCCCAAGGAAACCTTCACTATCCCTGATGTGACCTACTTGGAGACGGAGCTGATCTTTGAAGATGTCCTAGCCCAACTCTTTCAAGAATACGAGTTCGTTCATGTCTATCATTTTACCTCATCAGTCAGCCTCCACTTGAAAGACCTGACCCATGTGACCATTACAGGTATTTCTCTCCCCTACTATGAGGACCGTCAAAAAGAATTGCGACGCTTAGGTTGTCAATTTGAAAGGGTTTCACTTGGCTGGTAGCATAAATGTATATTTTTAAACATTTAAATCCATGCATCTGTATGGATTTTTTATATATAAATATAGCGAAAAACTATAGTTTGAATGATCAAAAAGTATTGAGATTATTTGTATAGGAGGTTTTAAAGTGTTAAAATAGATGTGTAGGATTTTCAGGTTTATCAATTATCATTACTATAATAATATAATAAACTTTGAAGATCATACAAAAAATAAAGGTAAAGGATACTAAGGATGTTTATAAATAAAAAAGAAAAATTTTCCATTCGTAAGTTTAAAGACGGTCGTTCAGACTCAGTCAAAATCGGTACAGTTGGTCTGATTATCGGTGCAGCCCTTGCAATGGCTGCTGGAACGCAGACAGTTGAAGCGGCAATGACAGAGAACAGTGACAACACAACAACGATCTCAAATGATAAGGGGTCAGTAATTGTAGATACAGCTAATATTGAGAACCCAGATGCAGGTAGGCAATTTTCAACTGATCCAATAGATAGTGGAACAAATACAATCACTAAAACAGGAAAAGTAGATTACAAATACGTAACTGCCGAAGGTAACACTGTATTAGAAGAAAACAAAAATCAAGACTCTGGTGCTAATAAAAATATCGATACAGCATACGATGTATACGGTAAATCAGGAGAAGTTTTCAAAGGAACTACAGGTGGTGATGCAGAAGATAGCGACCTAAACGACGCTAAAGAAAATGGTAAGAAAGAAACAATCGAAAAAGATGGGAAAACTTACCACCTAATCGGAGAACCTAAGGTTGAAAACACTGGAAACGGTGGAGGAGTGTACTCTGACACAACTCTAGGTGATGTAACCGCGAAACTTACTCCAGAAGGATTAAGTAATGCAGAAGGTAAAATCACTTATGATACTGTAAAAGCTGGTGGAAAAGCTTGGATTGTTGAACAAACTGGAAAAGGAACATATGGTAAATATGTACAAGCTGATTCAGGTGCAATCACTTCTGATGCTAAGATGATAGAAGCTTTTAAAGCTGGAGAAGCAACAGCAAAAAACTTCAATTCAGCGAACGTAACGGCTGATGGAGGAATCAAAGAAGGAGATTATGTTTTCGTCCTTGAGAAAAATACCTATGTAACAGCTAAAACTGAGAGTTTCTCTTTAACAGCACAGATACAATTGTCATCTAGTGATAATGTAGCAGATGATAAAGATGGAACTGGGGCTACTTTAAATAGAACATATGCAATGGTACAAAACTTTAAAGCGGCTCCAGATACTTTAACAGGAGAAGCAAACAAAACTCTTGTAAAAAACTATCTTGCATATCTTCAAGAAAAAGGATTTGAAGATAACCTTCTTAATTTCAAACGATATATTACTCTAGGAATAGAGGCAAAATCACCAGAGGGTGGTCCTCTGGCGGTTAAAGCTGATAATGGAGATCAAGTTGATGATAAAGGAAGACCTACAACTGATATAACAGCTGATATAGCAAGCGTTACTGATCAAGAAACAAGTACTTTAGAAGATAGTCCTAATTTTCTTATGAAATTTTCTGATCCTTCGCCGGAAGTTGAAGAGTACTCTTATCGTGATGAAATCACGCCACTTCGTGCGTACCGTTTAGCAAGTGGTACTACAACAATCACTTACACTTATGCAGAAGAAAAAACTCGTGAAGTAGAGAAAAAAGGTTCTGTAGTCGTTAACTACCAAACAGAAGACGGAACAGAATTAAAAGCTCCTTACACTGATACTCCTGAAACAGTAGCGGAATTAGTAACTGAGAAATACTATGTTGATGCTGATGGAAATGATGTAATTGTAAGTAGTACTACAGCTTCTAAAAACGTACCTTACAACACTAAAGAAAATGAAACTGAAAAACCTCAAAAGCTTACAGATGCACAAGGAAATGTTTACTACCTAAACGAAGCAAACACAATGACATCTGTAAATGGTACAGAAACTACATCACCAGCTGAAACAGGAACAGTAGTAGAAGGTGTTACAAAAGTAACTTACATCTATGAAAAAGCTGGATCAGTAATCGTTAACTACAAAACTGAAGATGGAACTCCACTTGCAGGAACAGTAGTAGACGAAGATGGAGCTGGTAAAACTGTAGAATCAGGTGCAAAAGACATTGATAACGGTAAACCAGGTACAGCTTATAACACTGCAGACAACGGAATGAAACCAACTCGTATTAAAACTGCAGAAGGCAAAGTATACGAATTAGTTCCAGACTTAACTGAAGGTGAAGAAGAAGGTGAGGTTGAATCAGGAGCAACTAAAGAAGTAACCTACGTTTATAAAGAAGTTAAAGGTAATGTTGTCGTTAAGTATGAAGATACTGAAGGTAACACACTTGCTGATGACGAAAAAGATGAAACAGATGCTTCTCTAAATGTTAAATACGATACAGCTGACCACAAAAAAGCTGAAATCACTAAAGATGGTGTTAAATATTACTTAACAGCTAAAGAATTGAAAGATGGTTCTAAACCAGCTACTGGAGACGTAGTAGAAGGAACAACTACAGTAACTTACGTTTATGAAAAAGCTGGATCAGTAGTAGTTCATTATACAGATCAAGAAGGTAATCCAATATCAGGAACAGATCCAGAAGGAAATAATGTCCCTGAAACTAATAATGATACAACAGATGGAAGACCAGGAAGTGACTACAACACTGCGGACAACGGAATGAAACCAAACCGTATTAAAACTGCAGAAGGAAAAGTATACGAACTAGTACCTGCTTCTACAATCGGAAATGAAACTGGTAAAGTTGTTGCAGGTGAAACGAAAGAAGTAACCTACGTTTATAAAGAAGTAAAAGGGAACGTAGTCGTTAAGTATGAAGATACTGAAGGTAACGTAATCGCTGAAGACGAAAAAGACGAAACAGATGCTTCTCTAAACGTTAAATACGATACAACAGACCACAAAAAAGATGAAATCACTAAAGATGGTGTTAAATACTATCTAACAGCTAAAGAGCTTAAAGACGGCTCTAAACCAGCTACTGGTGATGTTGTTGAAGGAACAACTACAGTAACTTACGTTTACGAAAAAGCAGGACAAGTAGTCGTTAACTATCAAACAGAAGATGGAACTCCATTAGTAGGTGTTGATGCAGCAGGTGCAAATGTAGCTTCAGGTGCTAAAGACACTGTAGATGGAAAACCAGGATCAGATTATGATACTTCTGACAACGGAATGAAACCAAACCGTATCACAACTGCAGAAGGAAAAGTATACGAACTCGTACCAACAGCGACTAAAGGTGATGAAACAGGTACAGTAGTAGCTGGAGAAACTAAAGAAGTAACATACGTTTATAAAGAAGTTACTGGAGACGTAGTCGTTCACTATGTAGACACAGAAGGTAACACAATCGCAGCTGATAAAGACGATCTTAAAGGTGCGTCTCTAAGCGAAAAATATGACACTGCTGTTGATAACAAACCAGAAAAAATCACTGCGGAAGACGGAACTGTATACTACATTACAAAAGCTGGTCTTAAAGATGATTCTAAACCAGAAACAGGTAATGTAGTAGAAGGTAAAACTGATGTAACTTACGTTTATGAAAAAGCTGGATCAGTAATCGTTAATTACCAAACAGAAGACGGAACTCCATTAGTAGGTGTTGATGCAGCAGGTGCAAATGTAGCTTCAGGTGCAAAAGACACTGACAATGGAAAACCAGGTTCTGAATACAACACTGCAGATAACGGAATGAAACCAACTCGTATCACAACTGCAGAAGGAAAAGTATACGAATTAGTACCGACAGCAACTAAAGGTGATGAAACAGGTACGGTAGAATCAGGTCAAACTAAAGAAGTAACCTACGTTTATAAAGAAGTTAAAGGTAACGTAGTTGTTAAGTATGAAGATACTGAAGGAAACACACTTGCTGAAGACGAAAAAGATGAAACAGATGCTTCTCTAAATGTTAAATACGATACAGCTGACCACAAAAAAGATGAAATCACTAAAGACGGTGTTAAATATTACTTAACAGCTAAAGAGCTTAAAGACGGTTCTAAACCAGCTACTGGAGATGTTGTTGAAGGTACAACTACAGTAACTTATGTTTATGAAAAAGCTGGACAAGTAGTCGTTAATTACCAAACAGAAGACGGAACTCCATTAGTAGGTGTTGACGCGGATGGTGCTAACGTAGCTTCAGGTGCAAAAGACACTGTAGATGGAAAACCAGGATCAGACTACAACACATCTGATAACGGAATGAAACCAAACCGTATCACAACTGCAGAAGGCAAAGTATACGAACTCGTACCAACAGCAACTAAAGGTGATGAAACAGGTAAAGTTGTTGCAGGTGAAACGAAAGAAGTAACATACGTTTATAAAGAAGTAACTGGTGATGTAGTCGTTCACTACGTTGATACAGAAGGTAACGTAATCGCTGACGATAAAGAAGATACAAAAGGTGCTTCTCTAAACGCTAAATACGATACAACTGACAACAAACCAGAGAAAATCGAAAAAGACGGAACTGTTTACTACTTAACAGAAAAAGCTCTTAAAGATGACTCTAAACCAGAAAACGGAGACGTAGTAGAAGGTAAAACTGAAGTAACTTACGTTTACGAAAAAGCAGGACAAGTAGTAGTTCACTACACTGATGAGAAAGGTAACACTATTCAAGTAGATGCTGTTGATACAAAAGACGGTAAACCAAACTCAGACTACAATACTGCTGATAACAACATGAAACCAAACCGTATCACTACTCCAGAAGGAAAAGTATACGAATTAATCCCTCAATCAACTAAAGGTGATGAAACAGGTAAAGTTAAAGCTGGAGAAACTACAGAAGTAACCTACGTTTATAAAGAAATCACTGGTAATGTAGTCGTTCACTATGTTGATACAGAAGGAAACACACTTGCTGAAGATACGAAAGATGTTGAAAATGGCTCACTAAGTGAGAAATATGATACAACTGACAACAAACCAGCTAAACTTGAAAAAGATGGAACTGTATACTACTTAACAGCTAAAGAATTGAAAGACGGTTCTAAGCCAGAAAACGGTGCTGTTGTAGAAGGTACTACAGAAATCACTTATGTATACGAAAAAGCAGGAAACGTTCTTGTTCATTACGTAGACGAAGCTGGAAACACTCTTCAAGCAGATGCTGTTGATACAAAAGACGGTAAACCAGGAGCTAAATACGATACTTCTGATAACGACATGAAACCAACTCGTATCACAACTCCAGAAGGTAAAGTATACGAATTAGTACCAGCATCAACTAAAGGTAACGAAACTGGTGATGTTGAAGCAGGTAAGACTACAGAAGTGACTTATGTTTACAAAGAGGTTAAAGGAAACGTAGTCGTTCACTACACTGATGAAGCGGGTAACACAATCGCTGAAGATGTTAAGGATACGACTGACGGATCAGTAAGCTCAGCATATGACACAAGTGATAACAAACCAGCTACAATCACTACTAAAGATGGTAAAGTATACGTACTTGTACCAACTTCAACTAAGGGTGAAGAATCTGGTAAAGTAACAGAAGGAACTACAGAAGTAACTTACGTATACAAAGACGTCAAAGAAGAAGCTTCTAAAGCAATCGACAAAGCTTTATCTGAAAAAGAACGTAAGATTAAAGAAAATCCTGAGTTAACAAACGAAGAGAAAGAAAAAGCGATTGAAGATGCTAAGAAATCAGCAGAACAAGCTAAGAAAGCATTGGAAGAAGCGAAAACTCCTGAAGATGTAGAAAAATCTACAACAAAAGGTAAAGAAGATGTAGAAAAAACTCCTGTTACTCCAGAAGACAAGCCAAAAGCGAAAGAAGCGATTGATAAAGCTCTAGAAAATAAAGTGAAGAAGATTGATGAAAATCCAAACTTGACTCCAGAGCAAAAAGAAAAAGCAAAAGAAGAAGCTAAGAAAAAAGCTGAAGAAGCTAAGAAAACAATCGACAAAGCCCCTTCTAAGGAAGAAGTAGAAAAAGCGAAAGAGAATGGTAAGAAAGAAGTTGAGAAAGATACTCCAACTCCAGACAAACCATCAACTCCATCAGAAGATGATAAGGATCAGCCAACTACACCTTCTCCAGAAGATAAAGCCAAAGCGAAAGAAGCGATTGATAAAGCTCTAGAAAATAAAGTGAAGAAGATTGATGAAAATCCAAACTTGACTCCAGAGCAAAAAGAAAAAGCAAAAGAAGAAGCTAAGAAAGATGCTGAAGAAGCTAAGAAAGCCATCGACAAAGCCCCTTCTAAAGAAGAAGTAGAAAAAGCGAAAGAGAATGGTAAGAAAGAAGTTGAGAAAGATACTCCAACTCCAGACAGCCCATCAAATCCATCTACAGACACCCCAACAAACCCATCTGAAGGTGATAAAGATAAACCATATACACCATCTCTAGAAGATAAAGCGAAAGCTAAAGAAACTGTAGATAAAGAGCTTGAAGAGAAAATCAAAAACATCGATAAAGATCCAAGCTTGACTCCAGAGCAAAAAGAAAAAGCTAAGGAAGAGGCTAAGAAAGAAGCTGAGAAAGTTAAGAAATCAATCGAAGAAGGTAAGACTACTGAGTGGGTAGACGAAAAAGGAAATCCAATCAAACCTGTAACACTAGGAACATACCCAGCAGGATCTACTCCTAACTATGAACTAGTAGGAACAGTTACAAACAAAGAAACAGGTAAAGTAACTCACATCTTCAAACCATCAACTAAGAAACCTGTAACGGTATGGGTAGATGTCAATGGTAAACCAGTTAAACCATTAGCTGAAGGTGATAACCCAGCTGGATCAATTCCAGGATATGTATTGGTAGATACAATAAAAGTTGAAGGAACTGGTAATGTCATCCACGTATTTAAACGTACTACAAATGGAGGCTCACTCACTCCATCTCAACCAGGTTCTCCATCAACACCTTCAACAAACCCAACAAGTCCGGTGAAACCGACAAACCCAAGTCAACCAACAACACCGGCTAACCCAGCAACTCCAACGATGCCATCAGCACCAGTAAATGGTAAAGCACCACAAGCTCCAGTAGCTCCATCAGAAGCTAAAGGACAAGCTGAACTTCCAAACACTGGTACAGAAGACAATGCTAGCTTAGCGGCACTTGGACTTTTAGGTGTCTTGAGTGGATTTGGACTTGTTGCTCGCAAGAAAAAAGAAGACTAAATCTAATTAGATTTTCTGATAAGAATAAGGAGTAGGATATCATATCCGCTCCTTTTTCTATGTAAATTATGAGGTAATTTTTAATCTTTTTTTGAAAGTTGTTATAGAGTTGTTAATCATATTTCTGAATCTATTAATTATCTTTGCTTTTTTATATATTTATATCAATTAAAATATCGAATTGCTTGACATAATGAATAGATAGAGTTATTATGTTTATTATACAATAGGTGAAGTCGGGACTTTTCTTGGTATCAATTTGAGGGTCTTACTGACTTTTCTTGATGTAAATAAAATATAAGCAAAGGAGTAGTAATGTACTCACGAACAAAAAAATATCATGGACAAAAAGTTCAACGATTTTCAATCCGAAAGTATAGTTTCGGTGCAGCATCGGTAGCGATTGCTGCGCTTATGATGTTTGGAGGTGGAGCCACTGCAAAAGCTGATACTATTCAAGGAAACGATGCAAGAACGAGCTCAAATTTGTCTAATCCACAGTCATCGCCATCTCAAGAAAGCTTAAATCACGAAGAGAATGTTGCGAGTCCTGATACCAAGAGAGAAGAAATTCCTTCTAAAGATCCAGTTTCTAAACCAGTAGTAACTTCAGCTGAAGCTTTAGTTAATGAAGATAAGCTAGCGCCAGAAAATATTGCAAAGGTAGACTTCAGTAAGTTATCAGAAGCGATTTCACGTATTCAATCAGCTATCGATAAAGTTGAAATTAGTAATAAAACATCAAAAACTATTGAGGATGCAAAGGCAACACTATTAGAAGCTCAAGCTTTATCAGCAAATGATAAAGCAACTCAGGTAGAGGTAGATAAAACTGTTGCAAGATTAAGAGAAAAGGCTTTTGTAATTGAGAGTATGCCAAAAGTGTCTCCTACTGTAGAAGATAAATCAGAAACAGAAGCTAAAGTAGAAAAAACAAATAAAAACCAAGATCCACGAAACGGAAAAGCAATTCCTGGTAAAGGGGAAAGTGGGTTTAGAGCGACTCCTACTGGTGTAGGAGAACAAGCAGCAGAAGGTCCTACTAGTAATAATAAAAGAGGGGTAGGAGCTAACCCAGTAGATAACGTTATTTCAAGTTTGAAAAATCAATTTGGAGATATTGATTTTAATACTCCAGATGTTGAAACAAAATCTGCTACTGTTGAAAATCAATATTCAAGAAATAGTACTAGTTCTCCAAATCCAGCTCCAGTAAAACTTGGTAAAATTACTTATAATTGGAAAGAAAAGAGAATTGAAAATGAAATTGATGGATGGAAAATAGAAGGGACAAATAATTATGTAACAGCGATTAAACCAGAAGCTCCAACAGAAGTTGCAGCGGATAGACCTGCTGGATTTGATCCGAAACCATCTAAAGTTTACGATAATAATGGAAGTATTGACAGACAATACAATGATACTCCTGTTCCAGGAAATCCATTAGCACCTAATAAAGCTAATCAAAACTATGCAAATGGTGTTAACTACTCAAGTGTACCTGGTGTTCCTTTAAATAATGCAGCACATTCAGCTGTAGGGAAAGATTATTATATTCAATTAAATAAGAAAGGTACACAAATTTCGAAAGAATTTAATGTTAATCCGAACTCTAGATTATACCTAAGTGTTCTAACAGGTGGTGCCTATGGGAATATGGGTACTGCTGGTACTGGTGAAAAAGTAGAAATTACAGTTAGAGATGCAGATACAGGTGAAGTTTTAAGAACGCTAACAGATGCGAATAATCATAATGAAACTACACACGTTTCAACTCCGTATGGTGATGGAGGGAATGGTAATGGTTTTGGTTTCTGGAGAACGATTATCAATACTCCAAATACTACTAAGAAAATTAAAGTAACCATTAAAGCATTAGAGGATGGTCCCGCATTTAATAAAACTTATCCAGTAAAAGGAAAAACAGAAATTGAAGATGGATACTTTGTTGGTGGAGTTAACTTAACTGTTGGTGCTGCTTTAGAAATGACGACAGATGTTGTTCGTAATAATACCACGTCCGCTTATGGAGAAGATACTCTCTATAAAGACAAAGAATCAGGTCAATTAAAAGTTACTGTGAAAAACGTTGGTGGGTTACCAACGTACGGCGCTTATGAATACACAATTAAAATTCCTGAAGGTGTAGAATTAAAAGATTCAGTTAAAAAAGCGAATGCATGGAATTGGCCTGGTCCTTACCAAGTGGTATCATATGATGAAACAACTAGAACACTTAGATTGAAATTCAATGCGGGGGATTCTGATCCTGCTAAAAATGGAACTCGGACATTCGGTATTGATTTCACAACAGCGAAAAACTTCAAAGGGACAGCTACTTTCAAGGTAACTGCAGAAATTAAAGAAGGATTTACAGATTTACAAGGAAACAGGGTATTAGAAAATACAGGTGTTGTAAATCCAAATAGTCCATATAGAAATACATTTAATGCACTAGGAAATACAGATAATCCTGATTATTATTACAATAAAACAATTTATATTGATACTGTTAAACCTGTTGCTCCTACAGTAGAACCAGTCCATACAGATAGTATTAATGGCGAAAAAACTGATAAAAATCAACCTACAGAATTATTAATTTCTGTACCAACAGAAAAAGATCCTAATTTAACAGATGTACCTAGAGAAAAACAAGATATCGCTGACAATGATCAAAATAATGGAACAAATAGAAATGCTGATACAGAAGTAAAAAATATTGAACGTGCAATTGGTGGATTAACTTCATTGAAAGTTACTTTACCAAATACTAAAACACCAATTACTTTAACGAAGAAAGCAGATGGTTGGTATAATGGTGCAACAAAAGTTGAAGTACGTGATGGTAAATTAGTTGTTCCAGTTCCAGCAGGTACAGATTTAACGGAAGCGAATGAGACAACAAATCCGGACAAACGTATCAAAGTTACTGTGCTTGACAAAGCAGGTAACGAATCAGATCCAGCTTACGCTAATGTTCTAACGAAGCTCCAACAGTAGCAGTTGAGAAAAAAGATTTATATGTTTATAAAACAAAAGAAGCTGACAAATGGAACAATGCTAAAGTTTTAGAAAAAGCTAAACCTTCTGCAACTGACTTAGAAGATGATCGTGATGGTGTTGATTCTACTAAACCAACAATCGCAGTAAGTGATGCAGGTAACCTAGATACAACTAAAGTTGGAGATTACACTGTAAAAGTTCAATCAACTGATAGTGAAGGTAAGAAATCAACAGAAGCCGATGTAACGGTACACGTATTAGACTTAATTACAGTAGATCCTACAGTAACAACTGATCCAACAAATCCAAGCACAACAGCTCCAGTATCTCCAAAAACAGCAGATACACCTGTAAAAGAAGGAGATGAAAATCTTGGTAAATATCCAGCAGGAGTTACTCGTGAGGACTTAGTTAAAGAAGTTACACGTACAATTAAGTATCTAAAAGAAGAAGATGCAAACAAAGATAATGCTACTCCTTTATATGCTGAAAAGGTGCAAAAAGTAACTTACAAACGTACAGCAACAGTTAATCCTGAAACAAAAGAAGTAACTTACTCTGATTGGGAAGTTTACAATGAAGCGGATAAACTAACTGATGCTAAAGCAGATGGTACTAATGGTAAGTATAACTCAGTTGAATCTCCAGTTATTAATAATTATTTATTAGTGGATAATGCGGATAAACTTGTTCCAGAAAAAGATGCTCCTAAGCCAGCACAAAACGGAACAGCAACTTCTGAAGTGAAGAAAGTTCTTTATAAAGAAATTGGTTCATTTGTACCAAACTATCCAGCAGGTAAGAAACCACAAGGAGCACCAGATAAGATCTCTTATCCAAATAACCCAAATGATCCAACGATTCCAGGTGATTTTAGCACAATAACAATTCCATATGTTCCAGGTTATACTCCAGTATATAATGGACAAGAATTAACACCGAAAAATCCAAATGATCCAACTCAAGGCTATAAAGTTCCAGATGGATTTACACCAACGGATAAATTTGGGGAATCACCAATTACATATACACCTTCTACTCAAACAGCTAAAGTAGTGATTGAGAAGAAAGTCGATGGAGCCGCAAATGAAGTGGTTTCTAGCTTTGATTTAACAGGTAAATCTGGTTCAGAATTACCAGCAAATACAGATATTGACAACAAAATCAAAGAACTTAAGAACCAAGGTTATGAAGTAGAAAGTGATGACTATAATACTCAGGATAATCATCATCCAATTTTTGATGACAAGGAAGATATTAACCCAACAGATGGTTCATCAGCACCTTCTCAAACATTTAAAATTGTGGTTAAACCTAGAATCATTGAAGTACCTTCATCAACACCACATGAAAAAGATAGTCCAGTAGATCCAAATGGGGATACCCCAGAACTTAAATGGCCTGAGGGATTAGCTGAATCTGACTTGAATACAACAGCTAAACGTGTGATTTCATATGTGAAGAAAGATTCAGATACAGCAGCTGAAGAAAAAGCTAAGGATGATACTGTTCAAACGGTGCCATTCACAAGAAAAGCAACCGTTAATCTTGTCACAAAAGAAGTAAGCTATACTGATTGGGAAAGTCCAAATAAAACATGGGATAAAGTTGGAGTAGATGTTCTACCAGGATATATTGCTGATAAAAAAGAAATTCCAGCTAAAGAAGCAGTAACTCCTGCAAAAGATACAAAAGTAATCCCTGATGAAACGGATAAAGTTACTTATACGAAGATTGGAAGCTGGATTCCTGTTGATCCAACCACTGGTAAGGATGGAGATCCGATTCCATTCCCTAACGATCCAAATGATCCAACCAAGACTGGTGAAGTTACACAAATTATTCCTCATAAAGATGGATATACTCCAAAAGATGGAAATGGAACACCATTAGAACCAGTAAATCCTGCAAATCCAGAAGAAGGTTATAAACCACCAAAAATTACGGATCCAAAAGCAAATATCAAGATTACCTATGATAAAGACGATCAAAAAGCAAAAGTAAAATTTGTTTCAGTAGATGATGAAGGTGTTGAAACACCATTAGATACGAAATATAATATTGATGATCTTACTGGTAAATCAGGAGATAAAATTCCAGAAGAAAAAGTTCAAGCACGTGTTGATGTTTTGAAATCTATGGGATATGATGTTGTAGATAATCCATTTGATCAGGATCCAACATTTGATACTAAGAAAGAAATAGATCAAGAGTTTACAATTAAAGTTAAACCACAAGTTTCAACTGCAAAACCTGTTTATGTAGTAGAAGGAGATAAACCATCTTCAGAAAAATTGAAAGATGCTGTTACTACTAAAGGAAATGAGAAAACAGTAGATGAAACTAAACTTCCTGATACAACTGATAAAGTTGGGGATGACACATTAACAGCTCCTGTGACAGTGACATACGGTTCAGGGGATAATAAACGTGAAGAAACTGTTAATGTACCGATTAAAGTTGTTGCAGGCTATCCTCAAATTGTTCCAGTAAGTGCAGACAAGAAACAACCGTCTCCAGAAGATAATATTGACACAGCAGACTATCCAGATGATGCTACATATGAGTACAAAGAAGAAGTTGATACAACAACACCTGGAGATAAAAAAGTAACTGTAGTGGTTAAACAGGGGGATAAAGTACTTGTAGAAGTACCTGCAACTGTTCGTGTAGTTGATAGCACTCCACAATTTGTTGTAGCTGATAAATCCAAACCACAACCAGATGCTAAATCAAGTATCACTCCAGAAGAATATCCAGAGGGAACAACCTTTGAGTATAAAGAACCGGTTGATACAACAACAGCGGGTGAAAAAGATGTAGTCGTTGTAGCGAAATTAGATGGAGATACTTTAGTAGAAGTACCAGCTAAAGTAGTGGTAGTAAGCCCTGAGACACAATATGTATTTGAAGACCCTGCCAAACCACAACCAGATGCAAGTGAAAGTATTAACCCTGAGCAATATCCAGAAGGAACAACCTTTGAGTATAAAGAACCAGTTGATACAACAACACCTGGAGACAAGAAGGTAACAGTAGTTGCTAAGAATGGTGAAGACAAACTTGTAGAAGTACCTGCAGTTGTGAAAGTATTACCATTAGTGAAACCAGAAGGTTTAACAGTTCTTAAAGGTAGCGAAAATTTAGAAGATGCAGTTAAAGCTAAAGCTGAAGAAGTAGTTGCAGCATTACCAAAAGATAAACTTCCTGAAGGTGTGACAGTAAAAGTTAAAGAAGTTAAATCAGGAACTACACCAACAACAGCTGAAGTGACTGAAACAGGTAAACCAAAACCTGCAACAGTTGTTATTGAATATACTGATGAAAAAGGAAACGTTATTGGTACTAAAGAAGTAGAAGTACCTGTAACAGTAGTTGGATCAACAACTAAACGAGTAGTCGTGTTTGAAGGTGATAAACCAACGAAAGCTGAAGATGCCGTAACACCAGGACAAGGCGGGACAGTTGGTAAACCAACAACATTACCAGAAACAACTGGAAAAGCAGGAACTACAGATGTAACAGTCGAAGTTCCAGTAACTTACGAAGGAATTAAAGATCCAGAGAAAGTAATAGTACCAGTAACAGTATTACCAGTTGCTAAAGGTGAAGTAACAGTACCAAAAGGTGAAACTACAGATAAAGTTAAAGAAGTAGCTAAAGCTAAAGCGGAAGAAGTAGCAAACTCAGCAGATTTCAAAGCTAAATTACCAGATGGTGCCAAAGATGTAGAAGTTGGAGCGATTACAGAAGAAGTGCTTGCAACCATTACATCGGAAACAGGAACAAACAAAGGAACTGTAAAAGTCCCAGTAACCTATACAGTAGATGGCGTTAAGTATACAAAAGATGCAGAAATTACTGTAAGTGTAGTTGGTTCAAATGCTGATCAAGTATACGTTGTTGAAGGCGACAAACCTGAAATAGCTAAAGTAAAAGATGCAGTAACACCAGGACAAGGTGGAACAGTACAAGATCCAACAGAAGCTGATTTACCAGATACAAAGGCTAAAGTTGGAGCAACCGATGTAACAGTACCAACTAAAGTTAAGTATGCAAATGGTGAAGAGACAGTAAAAGTCCCAGTGACAGTATTACCAAAAGTAACTCCAGAAGGTGTAACAGTTCTTAAAGATAGTGATAAGCAAGAACTAGAAAAAGCTATTAAAGAACAGGCTGAAAAAGCAGCTAATAACGTGAAGGGGCTCCCATCAGGAGTTACTGTAACAGTTACAGAAGTTAAAACAGGAACAGTACCACCTACAGCAACAGTTGGTGTACAAATCCCAGCGACAGTAGTGGTAGAGTATGTGAAAGATGGCAAAGTAGTTGCGACTAAAAAGGTACCTGTACCTGTTAACGTAGTAGAAGTCGTTCCAGTCTCAATAGAGACACCAGTCACATCTACCCCATTAACG
>AQTU01000030.1:0-22965 GCA_000385835.1 Streptococcus mitis 13/39
AACAGTCACTCCAAAAGCGACTCCAGCTCCAAGAGAAACAGTTAAAACTACCCCAATCGTAGTAGAGGTTGGAACTCCAATTGGCAAAGATGATGTTAAGAAACATGTTGAGTTACCAAAAGGTGCTGAAATCGTAGAAGTTGGAGAAATCCCAGCAACTGATACGGCAGGACAAAAACCAAGTGTTAAAGTAAAAGTAAAACTACCATCAGGAGAAATCGTAGAGGTAGAAGTCCCAGTAACAGTCATACCTAAGCATGTTGAACCATCAACTTCAAACCAACCAGCTTCTCAACCATCAACACCTAAAAATGTTGAAGTTAAAAAAGAATTGCCTAACACAGGTACAGAAGCCAACTCTAGCCTAGCAGCACTTGGACTTTTAGGTGTCTTGAGTGGATTTGGACTTGTTGCTCGCAAGAAAAAAGAAGACTAATTCTAATTAGATTTTCTGATAAGAATAAGGAGTAGGATATCATATCCACTCCTTTTCTTTTTGGAATAGAGATGAGAGTTATCGTAGCGTTGGTTAAAAATTTTAGGTGGCTTTATTGTCAATTCTCTGTAAATTTTCTCGTTCTAATCCCATATAGACAAGATGACAGAATTATCATCTATAAGTTGTCTGGCTTGACTTTCTTGATGGAAATTATATAATAGTTGTAATTATTTAGGTTACAATGAAAGAGAGAAATATTTATGACCTATGAATACAAGAGCTACATTTATTTGGCAGAGGTAGTTTTAAATGTAAAGGATTTGGCAAGTCAAACTGCCTTTTATCAGCAAGTGCTTGGTTTAGAAATCTTATCTCAAACTGAGATAGAGGTCATTCTAGGACTTAGCGGAAAAGCCTTGGTACACTTGATTCAAGCACAAGAGAGCGGAGAAGTGAGGGAACATTATGGCCTTTATCATCTGGCAATTCTCTTGCCGACACGAAAGGCTTTGGCAAATGTCTTAAAACACCTGACAGATTTACAGATTCCTCTTGTCGGCGGTGCAGACCACGGTTACAGTGAGGCTCTTTACTTGGAGGATTTGGAGGGGAACGGCATTGAACTCTATCGAGATAAGCTGGTTTCCACATGGGATATTCGAGAAGATGGACGTATTATCGGGGTCACTGAGGCCCTTGCGGCACAGGCTATCTATGAGTTAGGGGAAAGAGTAGAGCCCTTTACTTTAGCCGAGGGTACGAGAATGGGGCATATCCATCTTTCCGTCAAGGATAGTCGAAAGTCCAGCCAGTTTTATCAAAAGGTGTTAGGGTTAGAGGATAAATTCAGTGTGCCTAGCGCTAGTTGGATTGCAGCTGGGGACTACCATCATCATTTGGCAGTCAACGAATGGGGAGGAAAAGGCCTAGCTCCGCGTAAGCAAGGCTTGCCAGGTTTGGCCTATTATGTTATTGAAGTCGCACATAAAGAAGAACTGTTAACGATTGCGCAACGAGCACAAGAAGTTGATGTACCAATCAAGTGGCTGACATCGAGCCAGTTGGAAATCACAGACCCAGATGGAATCGTGACCCGTATTCGTTTAGACAGGATATGATGACAATCAGAGGATCAATTGTAGAAAGTGCTCCTTATTCTAGTCAGATACGTAGAAAATTTGATATGATAGTAGGGAACAAGGAGAAGAATACAATGATCAGCGAATACCAGAAAATGGTAGCAGGAGAGGTTTACCGTCCATCGGACCCAGAATTGCGGGCCTTGGCTCAGGCTTCTCGCCAAAAACAGTCTGCCTTTAACAAGGAAGAAGATCCCTTGAAGGGGGCGGAGATTATCAAGGATTGGTTTGGTTCAACTGGGCAAAATCTTTATATCAATCCACGCCTGGTGGTCAACTATGGAGTCAACATCCATCTAGGGGAAAATTTTTATTCTAATTGGAACTTGACCATGCTGGATGTTTGTCCGATTCGCATCGGGGACAATGCTATGATTGGTCCTAACTGTCAGTTTTTGACTCCCCTCCATCCATTGGACCCGCAGGAACGTAATTCAGCAAGCCTATTACTATCGGAGATAATTTCTGGGCTGGAGGAGGTGTCATTGTCCTTCCTGGAGTAACACTGGGCAATAATGTTGTTGCTGGAGCAGGGGGCTGTAATCACTAAGTCCTTTGGCGACACCGTTGTCCTAGCTGGCAATCCTGCGTGCGTGATTAAGGATATACCTGTGAAATAAAGAGATTGGTAAAAAAGTTTTTAAGATAAGAAAAGGCATCATATCAGGTATTTAAAAAACGTTGATATAATGCCTTTTATCATAAATTAAATTAACTTTTTTTCAATTGAGTGTTTACCTAGCTTTTTGATAGGTTTCACGCTAGAAGTTTTACAAATTCTTTCTCTTCTTGGCATTTTTGGTCAGGGAAACCTGGTAAGTATCCTGTTCTCTAGTGAGGTAATGGATGATTTGAAAGTCATTGGTTTGAGCCTTGAAATCCACTTCATAGACAGTGGTGACTTGTTCTCCATCATTACTGGTATCAATCGAGATAAGATCTAACTCAGTACAGAATTGTGATAGCCCAGATTGGATAGTTTGGAGTTGCTTTTCTTGGTTCGCAATTGTGATGGTCAATAGTCTGCGACGTTGGTGATTGCTCTTGCTTTGTTGCTTTTCTAAAAGAAGCCATACTGCTAAGATAAAGACGGTGAAGAGAACAGCTAAGGCTAGGTAGCCTGTCCCTGTTGCCAGCCCGATAATCATGGCAAGAAAGATAGCAATTAGTTCCCGTGAGCCACTGGTGGCTGAACGGAAACGAATGAGGCTAAAGGTTCCTGCAACAGCGATAGAGGTTCCTAAGCTGCCATTTACCAGAAAGATGACCAAGGTCATCAAGCAGGGGAGTAGGGTCAAACTAACAGCAAATTCCCGTGTATAGAGTACGTTGTTTGTAAGCCCAGGTCAGCGCCAAACCTAAAATCAGGCTGACCAAGAGAGCCAGAAAGAGCTGGATAGGATTGGCAGTGGCGGTTGTGTCGTTGAAGATAGAGTTGAAAAGATTAGACATAAGTAGTACCTACACTTTCTGTGATTGGTCGTGGGCTATAGTCCAGCCCTTGAGACTTGTGGTAGGCGCAGCTGTATTTTGAAAATTTCTGCTCTACCAGTCCATATTGGTCGAGAATATCTTGTAGCCATTGGGGTTTTCTACCAGGTGCTTTAATTTCCATGATGACAATGTCCTCGTTTAGTAGAGGGAAACCGTCCTTTCCTGAGAATAAACTAACATTATTATCACGATAGGTTAGATTTTGGTCAATGGTGATACGAATTTTATTGTAGGGAAATCCGCTAATTTCTTTCTTTTCCTTGAGAGAAAAACGGTCGTAGTAAATATACATACGAGGGACAATTGCTTGCTGATATTCCTCTTGGAGTTGCTGAATTTTTTCAATCATCATTCGGTCCTTGATACTGCTATCCAGCTGTCCCTTGGTCATAAACTGGGTGATAGACTGGGGAGTCGATAAGAGACGATGTTTTCGTCCGACACCAGCTCTATCCTTAGATTTGATTTCTAAAAATACCTGACTATCAGGCTGGACTTGACTGAGATAGGTTCGCATCCGAATCTTTTCTTTGCGCTTAGTACCTTGGCCATCCTCCTGAATCATATCAAATTGCTCTGTATCAAAGTAGATGTTGGAAATGGTCGAAGTTGGATAATCATCCTCGACAAGGTATGTTTTTAAGTCTTCTATTAAATTAGCCAAGTCACCCTTGGCAACGACATATTTGGTTTCAATTCGTTTCATAAATCCTGTCTCCTTTATCAAACTATTTCAGTACACTATCTTATTAGCAGATAGGTGTGTCTGGGCAAGTTGAACTTGCTTGTAATTAGTCTATGGAATTTTCCTAAAACTTTTGTTAAAGATAACTTAACTGAAACTGAACTTAAGAAAACTTTCAGAAAAAGTTTAGATTTTTTTCAGACTTCCCCTGTAAACTAAGCTCAAGCTAAATGAAGGTGAGGAAAAAGGTATGAAATCAAAAAAATGGACTCTAATCTTAACCAGTTTAACAGCTTTGACTTTGATGACAGCTTGTGGGCAGTTAACGACCAAGTCAAGCACAACTGCAGCGGCAGATACCACTGCTATCACAACTTCAGCTAAAAACAGTCCATCTTCTTACTTTACAGAAAAGGACTACGACACTTCTTATGATGAAAGCACTGCTTCTAAGATTGAGTTATCTGGCTCATCTGCGAAGGTCTCTGGAGACGGGGTGACAGTTTCTGGCTCAACGGTGACCATCTCAAAAGCAGGTACCTATGTGATTTCAGGTCAGTCTGACGGAGTGCAGATTAAGGTAGAGGCAGATAAGTCGGCAGACGTTCATCTAGTCCTAAAAGGTGCGACCATGACTAATACCAATGCAGCAATTTCTGCGACGTCAGCAGGTCATGTCTACCTCACTCTAGCAGAGGGAACCACCAACAGTCTCTCTGACTCAAGCTCTAACAGTGATGAAAAGGCAAATGCCGCTCTCTTTTCTAAGGTTGATTTGACCATCAATGGCTCAGGAACTCTCACTGTAGATGGTAAGAAAAGCAATGCTATCAAGGCAAATGATACACTTCACATCACAGGTGGAACCTTTAACATCACATCAGTTGGCGATGCCTTTAATGTCAATGATGAACTTAATGTCACTGGTGCGACCATGACGATCGATGCTAAGGAAGATGGTGTCAAAGTTGACAATGATGACGATATGACTGTCGGAAATATGTATTTGGCGAACAATACCATAACAGTCACAGCAGGCGAGGACGGCATTCACGCTTCTGGAAATCTAGTGATTGATAGTGGTACTTACACAGTCAAGAATGCGACTGAAGGAATTGAAGGGAAATCCATTACGATCAATGGTGGCGATATCAATGTCTACTCGACAGATGATGGAGTCAATGCAGCCAATAAAAATGCCCAGCAAAGTGATATTTACTTTACTATGACAGGTGGAAATCTAACTGTAGAAGTCGGTCAAGGTGACACAGATCCAGTTGACTCAAACGGGAATATCACGGTTACCGGTGGAACCATTAAATTGATAGGACAATCAGGCTTTGACTTTGATGGAACAGCAACTTACACAGGTGGGGATATTTACATTAACGGCGAAAAACAAACTGATATTGTCAATTCTATGCCTGGAGGCGGTGGACCAAATGGAGGACCTCAAGGAAATGGTGGTCCTGGCGGTCCAGCCCCTGGTGGACAAGGATAAACAAAAAAGGATAGCATTCAATTAGAATGGCTATCTTTTTATATGGGTGATAAATTGATATGTTACGAGGGATTTTATAATCGTAGCTTTCAAAGGCTAAATTGTTCAGTCATCCGTTTTTGTTTACTTAAATTTCTTGAATTTTAAGAAGGTATTGAGTAGTTTTCCCTTAAATGTTTTGTTTTGGTAGGCGATTGTGAGGGAATTGAAAAATTCAACTGCTAGGTGTTCTTGGTGACCGAGCTCCATCTAGCTTGGGGTTGCTTCTGGGGAAAAGACGCCTAATTTGATGCGGAGTCCACCTTTTTTCATCTTGAACTGATGCATACCATACATCTTGATATCAAGGCTTGTATCGGACATGAGAGTAGCAGTATCACCTGCCATAGAAATTTTTGTATCGGCATCCGGAACGCCTGTTTTTTCAGTATCTAGACTGATAAAGATTTTTTGATAAGTTGGTTGACCGTACTCTTCAATCAACTCCTCACTTCCTGTCCACCGTGAACTCCAGCAAATACAAAATGTTCAGGGTGAATTTTAAAAGGAAGTGCTTGGTCACCCATTTTATTTAGTCCTTGGTTGAAGGCGAAGAAATCTCTCAAAGTAAATCCATCCACGTAAGCAGCTTGTAGGTTACGTCCCTTAACCGAATTCTTAGAAATGCCATGCCGCATTTGGTCTGATTCTGCTAGACGGTCAGCGTAGAGTTCGAGGATTTTTTGACTTCCAAGGGCTAATTTGGTTTCAATTAGGTCTTGAAAATTTCTTAGTCTGTTTCATATAAAAATGAGTAAAATGAATTCCCATTACCAAGGTCATTAGAGTTGCGATAGCAATGACGATGGTTGGATTAGCCGAGAAAAGTAGAGGGAAAATAGGCCTTTAAAAAGTGGACAGAAAAGACCATTTCGGAGTATAGAGAGGAAGTTCAAAAACATTTTTAGAAATAAGACATGTGCATTATAAACATCAGATACGAATATGGTGCTTTATTTTTTAAAGAATTTCAACTTTTTTCTTGACAAGTGAGTAAACACTCACTATAATAGGTCTATATTCAGTAAGTGAGTAAACACTCACCTAGGAGGAAGCATATGAAAAAATTGCTACATTTACAAGATTTGGATAAGTCTTTTTGTCGTCAAATGGTTTTGAATCATGTCAGCTTTGAATTGCAGCCGGGAGAAATTATAGGCTTAATAGGTCCATCTGGTGCTGGTAAATCAACTATGATTAAGACTATGTTAGGGATGGAAAAAGCTGACGGAGGGGTTGCTTTGGTATTGGATCATACTATGCCCAATCGTCATATTTTAGGAGATATTGGTTATATGGCCCAGTCAGATGCCTTATATGAGGCTTTGTCAGGTCAAGAAAATCTGGAATTTTTTGGTCAGCTAAAAGGGCTATCCAAAAGAGATCTGACAGCTGAAATTGCCCATGTGGCTCAAGTTGTGGATCTGACAGAGCATTTGAATAAAACGGTATCCGGTTATTCTGGAGGAATGAAGCGACGCTTGTCTTTAGCCATCGCGCTTCTGGGGAATCCTCAGCTCTTGATTTTGGACGAACCGACAGTTGGAATCGACCCTTCTCTTCGGAAGAAAATCTGGAAAGAATTATTCGCGCTTAGAGACAATGGGGTTGGGATATTAGTTACTACCCATGTTATGGATGAAGCAGAGTTAACGGATAAGGTCGGCTTATTATTAGGTGGAAAAATCATTGCTTTTGATACACCGCAACACTTAAAAGAAAGTTATCAAGTTTCAAGTATTGAAGAAGTATTTTTGAAAGCAGAAGGAGAGTAAGATGAGAACCATTGCTATTGCTAAAAAAGTTATCAAAGAATTGATTCGTGACAAACGAACCTTGGCTATGATGTTTGTAGCGCCGGTATTTATTATGTGGCTGATGAACCTCATGTTTTCAGCTAGTACAACCGTGAATGTCAAGTTAGCGACACAAGATCTATCAACTGGTTTGATAACGAAAATGGATGAGCTTGATCATTTGGACATCGAGACTTATCAAGACTTAGATCAGGCCAAAGAAGCGCTAGCAAATGAAAAAGTCGATGCTGTGATTTCTTATAAAGACGGTGAGTATCAGGTCGACTACGCAAATACAGATGCCTCCAAGACATCTATGATACGACAAGTGTTACGAACAAGTATCGCCAGTGAAGGCACCGATCAGTTACTATCTCGTATCAAACAAGCTCTTCCACAATTGAAATTAGATGCAAAGGTGCCTGAAATCAAAGAATCTTACCAATATGGAGATAAAAATACTGGATTCTTTGCACGTATGATTCCAATTTTAATTGGCTTTGTGGTCTTCTTCTTTGTCTTTTTGATTTCTGGTATGGCACTTTTGAAAGAGCGCACAAGTGGAACCTTGGATCGCTTGTTAGCAACCCCAGTGAAACGTTCTGAAATTGTCTATGGCTATATGTTGTCTTACGGTATTATTGCGATTTTTCAAACGACAGTTGTCGTCTTAGCAGCAATTTGGCTACTAGATGTAGAAGTTGTAGGAAATATTTTAAATGTTATAATAGTTAATGTGGTACTGGCTCTTGTAGCACTAGCTTTTGGAATTCTCTTGTCTACTCTAGCAAAATCAGAATTCCAAATGATGCAATTTATTCCTCTCGTGATTATGCCTCAACTCTTTTTCTCAGGGATTATTCCATTGTCATCCATGGGAGAATGGGCTCCAACTGTGGGGAAATTTTTGCCATTAACCTATTCTGGTGATGCAATAAGCCAGATTATTCTTTACGGACACAATCTTGGTGATATTTTGCCAAATCTTGGTGTTTTAATGATTTTCTTGATCATTTTAACAATTCTCAATATTGTTGGATTGCGTCGTTATCGTAAAGTTTAGAAATCAACATAAATAATGCTAAAAAGGTGTGAAGATTAGATGGATAAGACTGTTTTTGAATCGTTTGAAGATTACTTAGAAGAAGCGAATTACCCTCAAGGAAAGAAAAAAATCATGCAGGCAGCAGTGGATCTCATATCAACTAGGAGTTACCATGGGACCTCAACTCTTCACATAGCTGAGCGTGCTGGACTAAGCCAGGCAACTTTGTTTAAGTATTTTAAGACGAAGGATGATCTACTGACGGCTATTTTACATCCTGTAGTCCCAGGCATTTTCGGTAGTTTTGTTGAGGAACTCTTAGCTTTTGAAACGACAGAAGAGAGGGTTCGTTATCTCGTCCACGATCGTATGAGCTATCTCAAAAAAAATCGTGCTTTGATGAAAATCATTCTGCAGGAGAGTTTTTCAAATAAGAAACTAAAAAATGAACAGATTTTTATCTGGAATGCTATTCAAGATAAACTTCGAGTGCTTCATAAAGAATTGCTAGCAGATCCACGTGTAAATCCAGAGTTAACGATTCCTCAAATGGTTCGTATTTGTGTTGGTCCATTGTTGGCTTACTTCGCTCAACTTTATATCGTTAGCGACAACGGAGAAATAAAGGAAGAGGACCTAGACTTATTAGAAAAACAGATTTTAGGTGGTTTGTGGAAATAAGGGAGTTCTAGAAGAGCTAAGATTTATTTACTTGACTTTCAAACAAGCTAAAAAAGACATGTTCTGCTTATTTCAGATTCATGTCTTTTTTGTTGTTGGATTTTGTATTCTTCATAAGTCCTCAATCGCTTTGCCAAAACAGAAACCGACTTCTCCAGCGGTGCAACGATTTCTCAAGTGTATGGAAGAGGAGATTTCTGGCTTGCTAAAGAGAATTCCTTGACACTCTGTCAGCTTTTGATACAATAGTACAAAATCAGAGGAGGTGGATTATGATTCAGAAACATGCGATTCCTATTTTAGAGTTCGATGACAATCCTCAGGCGGTCATCATGCCTGATCACGACGGGCTAGACTTGCAGTTGCCAAAGAAGTGTGTCTATGCTTTTTTAGGTGAGGAGATTGACCGTTATGCGAGGGAAGTAGGGGCGGACTGTGTCGGCGAATTTGTTTCTGCCACCAAGACCTATCCAGTTTATGTCATCAATTACAAGGGCGAGGAACTTTGTTTGGCTCAGGCTCCTGTTGGTTCAGCTCCAGCAGCCCAGTTTATGGATTGGTTGATTGGATATGGTGTGGAGCAGATTATTTCCACTGGAACCTGTGGTGTGCTGGCTGATATAGAAGAAAATGCCTTTTTAGTCCCTGTTCGCGCTCTGCGAGATGAAGGAGCTAGTTATCACTATGTGGCGCCTTCTCGTTATATGGAAATTCAGGCAGAGGCTATTGCTGCTATTGAGCGAGTGTTGGAAGCCAGAGGGATTCCCTATGAAGAAGTCATGACCTGGACGACAGACGGCTTTTACCGAGAAACGGCTGAAAAGGTGGCTTATCGCAAGGAAGAAGGCTGTGCTGTTGTGGAGATGGAGTGTTCTGCGCTTGCGGCAGTAGCCCAACTGCGTGGGATTCTCTGGGGAGAGTTGTTGTTCACAGCTGATTCCTTAGCAGACTTGGACCAGTACGATAGTCGTGATTGGGGTTCAAAAGCTTTTGAGAAGGCCTTGGAACTCTGCCTTGAGATAACTTCTCAGATATAGCTACTCTTCTTCTTTTTATGGTACAATGGATGTATGTTATTCAAATTATTTGTGAAAAAAATTGAAAGGTCCTTGGGCGGACTTTCGCCAGCTCGTCGCATCTTTTTAAGTTTCGCTGGAGTTATTCTTATAGGCTCTCTTCTTTTGAGTTTGCCTTTTGTTCAGGCAAATGGTTCTCAGGCCACTTATTTTGACCATCTTTTTACGACGGTGTCTATGGTCTGTGTAACCGGCCTTTCTACGCAACCGGTAGCTACGACCTATAATGTCTGGGGGCAGTTGATTTGTATGCTCTTGATACAGATTGGTGGTCTGGGGCTCATGACCTTTATCGGGGTCTTTTATATTCAGGGGAAGCAAAAGCTCAGTCTTCGCAGTCGTGAAACCATTCAGGAGAGTTTTAGTTACGGGGAAACTCGGTCGCTGAAGGCCTTTATGCGGTCCATCTTTTTGACGACTTTTCTGGTGGAGGGCTTGGGTGCCTTTCTACTTACTTTCCGTTTTATTCCTGAGTTCGGCTGGGGACGGGGTATTTTCACCTCCATCTTTTTAGCTATTTCAGCCTTTTGTAATGCTGGTTTTGATAATTTTGGAAGTAGCAGTTTAGTGGCTTTTCAGACGGATCCCTTAATCAATCTGGTTATTGCTGGCTTGATTATCACAGGTGGTCTTGGCTTTATGGTCTGGTTTGACTTGGCAACCCAGTTTGACAAGAAGAAAAAACGCCGTCTGCGGTTCCACACCAAGCTGGTGCTCTTCTTGACTGCAGGGATCTTGCTGTTTGGGACAGTATCCACACTCTTTACGGAGTGGCACAATCCAGGAACCATTGGCAGTCTCAGTGTTCCAGAGAAAGTGTTGGTCAGCTTTTTCCAAACTGTCAGCATGAGAACAGCTGGCTTTGCCTCTATTGACTACACCCAAGCTCGGCCTGTGACCTTGTTTATCTATATCCTACAGATGTTTCTCGGAGGAGCGCCTGGAGGGACGGCTGGGGGTCTCAAGATTACGACCTTCTTTGTCTTGTTGGTTTTTGCGCGACGGGAATTATTAGGTCTACCTCATAGCAATATTGCTCGTAGGACGATTGAGCCACAAACAGTTCAAAAATCTTTTAGTGTCTTTATTATCTTTTTGATGACCTTCTTGTTGGGCTTGATGTTGTTGGGAATTACGGCAGAAGGAACGCCGCGCTTTATCTACCTCATGTTTGAGACCATTTCAGCTCTTGCAACAGTTGGGGTAACGGCAAATCTGACACCAGAATTGGGCAAGCTAGCTCTTAGCATTGTCATGGTGCTCATGTTTATCGGCCGTATCGGTCCCTTGACCTTGCTGGTTAGTCTAGCGGGTTACCAGCCTGATAAGAAAGATTTGATTCAGTATATGAAAGCAGATATTAGTATTGGATAAGAAAGGAAGAACGATGTCAGATCGTACGATTGGAATTTTAGGTTTGGGGATTTTCGGGAGTAGTGTCCTGATGGCCCTTGCCAAGCAAGATATGAATATCATTGCCATTGACGACCACGCCGAGCGCATCAATCAATTTGAGCCTGTTTTGGCGCGTGGAGTTGTGGGCGATATTACAGATGAGGAACTCCTCAGAACTGCAGGAATTGATACCTGTGATACGGTTGTAGTGGCAACAGGGGAAAATCTGGAATCGAGTGTGCTTGCAGTCATGCATTGTAAGAGTCTAGGGGTACCAAGGGTTATTGCCAAGGTCAAAAGCCAGACAGCTAAGAAGGTGCTAGAAAAAATCGGTGCTGACTCGGTGATTTCACCTGAGTATGAAATGGGGCAGTCTCTAGCGCAGACCATTCTCTTTCATAACAATGTTGATGTCTTTCAGCTGGATAAAAATGTCTCTATCGTGGAGATGAAAATTCCGAGTGTTTGGGCAGGTCAAAGCCTGAGCCAGCTAGACCTACGTGGTAAATATAACCTCAATGTCCTAGGATTTCGTGAACAAGAAAATTCACCCTTGGATGTCCAGTTTGGCCCTAATGATCTCTTGAAAGCCGATGCCTATATCTTGGCGGTTATTAACAACCAGTATCTAGATGACTTGGCAGAATTAAATTCGTAAGGAGGGAGCACCCCTCTTTTTTGATGTCCTAGATAGGAAATAGAGTCAGAAATCCTTGTATTCCAGTAAAAGTCCTTCAAAAACTGGACTTTATGGTAGAATAGAAAGAAGTGACAAGAGAGAGTAATACTCTTCGAAAATCTCTTCAAACCACGTCAGCGTCGCCTTGCCGTAGGTATAGGTAACTGACTTCGTCAGTCTTATCTACAACCTCAAAACTGTGTTTTGAGCTGACTTCGTCAGTTCTATCTGCAACCTCAAAAACAGTGTTTTGAGCAACCTGCGGCTAGTTTCCTAGTTTGCTCTTTGATTTTCATTGAGTATAAGAAAAAATCAGTTCCCTAAAGGAGTAGATTATGAAGTTATTGTCTATCGCCATCCCCAGCTATAATGCCGCTGCCTATCTTCACTACTGTGTGGAGTCGCTAGTGATTGGTGGTGAGCAAGTTGAGATTTTGATTATCAATGATGGGTCTCAGGACCAGACTCAGGAAATCGCTGAGCGTTTAGCCAGCAAGTATCCTAACATCGTTAGAGCCATCTATCAGGAAAATAAAGGCCATGGCGGTGCCGTCAATCGCGGCTTGGCAGAGGCTTCTGGTCGTTATTTTAAAGTAGTTGATAGTGATGACTGGGTGGATCCTCGTGCCTACTTGAAAATTCTTGAAACCTTGCAGGAACTAGAGAGTGAGGGGCAGGAAGTTGATGCCTTTGTGACTAATTTTGTCTATGAAAAGGAAGGCCAGTCTCGTAAGAAGAGTATGAGTTACGAGTCAGTCTTGCCTGTCCAGCAGATTTTTGGCTGGGATCAGGTTGGAAATTTCTCAAAAGGCCAGTATATCATGATGCACTCGCTGATTTACCGGACAGATTTGTTGCGAGCGAGCCAGTTCCAATTGCCTGAGCATACTTTTTATGTCGATAATCTCTTTGTCTTTACACCCCTTCAGCAGGTCAAGACCATGTACTATCTGCCTGTCGATTTCTATCGTTATTTGATTGGGCGTGAGGACCAGTCTGTCAATGAGCAAGTGATGATTAAGCGAATTGACCAGCAACTCAAGGTTAATCGACTCTTGGTAGACCAGCTTGATTTGTCCAAAGTGAGTCATCCCAAAATGCGAGAATATTTGCTGAATCATATTGAAATCACGACGGTGATTTCCAGCGCCCTGCTCAACCGAGCAGGCACAGCAGAGCATCTTGCCAAAAAACGGGAGCTGTGGACCTATATTCAGCAGGAAAATCCAGAGGTCTTTCAGGCTATTCGGAAAACCATGTTGAGCCGTTTGACCAAACATTCAGTCTTACCAGCTCGCAAACTTTCCAATGTTGTCTATCAAATCACCAAGTCTGTTTATGGATTTAATTAATATAAGTATTTTATAAGAGGGATTTAAGAAAAATTTTAACTTTTTCTTAATCCTTTTTAATTTTAGGAGATTATACTAGAGTCATCAAATAAAGAAAAACTCTAAGGAGAATCCTATGAAATTCAATCCAAATCAAAGATATACTCGTTGGTCTATTCGCCGTCTCAGTGTCGGTGTTGCCTCAGTTGTTGTAGCCAGTGGCTTTTTTGTCCTAGTTGGTCAACCAAGTTCTGTACGTGCCGATGTGGTCAATCCGACCCCTGCTCAAGTTGTACCAGATGCTACTTCGGTGAGTGAAAAGAGTGACTTACCAGTAGAACTTCTCAAAGAAGCAGTCGATACCGCTCTTCCATCAGAGCAGGTAGACTCAACACCTAAAGCAAGCTTGGATGCTACAAGCTCTCCAGAAAAAGTGAATGTAGCTGATAAAGACCAAGTGGTAGCGCCAAAAGAAGAAGTGCAAGCAAAACCAGAATCTAAGAAAGAAACAGAAGATGCGGTTAAACCTGCGACAAATCCTGCGCCTATAGTTCCTGGACAAGACCGTGAAGCAAATGAAGTTCAACCAGCAACTACCCCAGCTGAGGTGCAAAAGGGTGTGGCCGACAATACTAAAGACACAGTAGATGTTCCAGCTACTTACTTGGATAAAGCCAATTTCCCAGGTCCATTCACAGCCGGTGTCAACCAAGTTATTCCGTACGAATTTTTCGCTGGTGACGGTATGTTGACTCGCCTTATCTTGAAAGCATCCGACAAGGCCCCATGGTCAGACAACGGTTCAGCTAAAAATCCCGCTCTTCCACCAGTAGAAAAATTGGGCAAAGGCCTTTACTTCTATGAAGTGGACTTGGCAGGTACTCAAGGAAAATCAGATAAAGAGCTTCTAGACCTCTTGAAACAAAACGGTACTCAAAGCTATAAAGCTACCATCAAAGTTTACGGTGCTAAAGACGGCAAGGTAGACTTGAGTAACCTCGTAGCGACTAAGGATTTGGCTGTCAACTTGAATGGCTTAACCACTCCAGCCGAAGTGCAAAAAGGTGTGGCTGACAATACTAAAGACACAGTAGATGTCCCAGCTACTTACTTGGATAAAGCGAATTTCCCAGGTCCATTCACAGCCGGTGTCAACCAAGTCATTCCATATGAATTCTTCGCTGGTGACGGTATGTTGACTCGTCTTATCTTGAAAGCTTCAGACAAGGCCCCATGGTCAGACAACGGTTCAGCTAAAAACCCCGCTCTCCCACCAGTAGAAAAATTGGGCAAAGGCCTTTACTTCTATGAAGTGGACTTGGCAGGTACTCAAGGAAAATCAGATAAAGAGCTTCTAGACCTCTTGAAACAAAACGGTACTCAAAGCTATAAAGCTACCATCAAAGTTTACGGTGCTAAAGACGGCAAGGTAGACTTGAGCAACCTCGTAGCGACTAAGGATTTGGCTGTCAACTTGAATGGCTTAACCACTCCAGCTGAAGTCCAAAAAGGTGTGGCTGACAATACCAAAGATACAGTAGACGTCCCAGCTACTTACTTGGACAAAGCTAACTTCCCTGGTCCATTCACAGCTGGTGTCAACCAAGTTATTCCTTACGAGTTCTTCGCTGGTGACGGTATGTTGACTCGTCTTATCTTGAAAGCTTCTGACAAGGCCCCATGGTCAGACAACGGCTCAGCTAAAAATCCAGCCCTTCCACCAGTAGAAAAATTAGGCAAAGGTCTCTACTTCTATGAAGTAGATTTGGCAGGAACTCAAGGTAAATCAGACAAAGATTTGCTTGACCTCTTGAAACAAAACGGCACTCAAAGCTACAAGGCAACTATCAAGGTATACGGTGCCAAAGATGGCAAGGCTGATTTGACTAATCTCGTAGCAACAAAAGATTTGACAGTGAACTTGAATGGACATCAGTCTCTTATTCCTATGCAGTCAGGCTCCGCCCCATCTTCTAATGGTTCAGCCATGTCGGCTCCAATGATGAATAGTCATCAAGATGCGTCTAGGATGAACGCTCAAATGCCAGCTGCTAGTCAGGATAAGATGATGCCTAACAAAGAGCAGGACAAAACCATGAATGCTAGCCAGCCTATGACAACACCAAGCATGAAACAAGATCAAGCTCCAGCAGCCTCAAGCAGAATGTCTGATGAAGGCAAGATGGCATCTACTAACAAGATGTCAAGTCCAATGATGGCTGCTCAAATGAAAGACCAAAAAGACATGCTTCCATATACTGGTGAAGCCCAAACATCAATGGCTACTCTTGGATTCTTTGGATTAGCTTTGGCCGGACTTCTAGGTGGACTCGGCTTGAAAGCTAAAAAAGAGGAAAATGACTAGTCTAGTTACAGACTTTCTATCTAGGATTTGAAAAATCCAGATATCGTTTAGAATGTTCGTAAAGAGATAAAAATAGTGTTATACTATTGTGGTATAGCACTGTTTTTTTCAAAGGAGAGACAGATGGGAAAGACAATTTTACTCGTGGATGACGAGGTAGAAATCACAGATATTCATCAACGTTATCTGGTTCAGGCAGGATACCAAGTACTGGTGGCCCATGATGGAGTGGAGGCCTTGGAAATCTTCAAGCGAAAAGCGATTGATTTGATTATTACAGATATCATGATGCCTCGGATGGATGGTTATGATTTGATTAGCGAAGTTCAGTATCAATCTCCGGATCAGCCTTTTCTCTTTATCACGGCTAAGATCAGTGAGCAGGACAAGATTTACGGCTTGAGCTTAGGGGCAGATGACTTTATTGCCAAGCCCTTTAGTCCTCGTGAGCTGGTTTTGCGTGTCCACAATATCTTGCGCCGCCTTCATCGTGGAGGTGAGACAGAGGTTGTCAGTCTCGGGGATTTACGGATGAATCATGGTAGCCATGAGGTCCAAGTTGGAGATGTGGCGCTTGATTTGACCGTCAAATCCTTCGAACTTCTATGGCTTTTAGCCAGCAATCCAGAGCGGGTTTTCTCTAAGACAGACCTCTATGAAAAGGTCTGGCAAGAAGACTATGTGGATGACACCAATACCTTGAATGTTCATATTCATGCTCTTCGACAGGAGTTGGCTAAACATGCTAGTTCAGAAACACCCACCATCAAAACCGTCTGGGGCTTGGGCTACAAAATTGAGAAAGCACGAGGTAGTTAATGAAATTAAAAAGTTATATTTTAGTGGGGTATGTCATTTCAACACTCCTAACGATTATCGTGGTTTTTTGGGCTATCCAGCGAATGCTAATTGAAGAAAGAGAAATTTATTTCCTAGTGGGTATGACTCTAGTGGCTAGTTTTATCGGTGCTGGAATTAGTCTCTTTCTCCTATCGCCGGTCTTTACTTCATTGGGCAAACTCAAGGAACATGCCAAGAGAGTAGCGGACAAGGATTTTCCTGCAAATCTGGAGGTTCAAGGCCCTGTAGAATTTCAACAATTAGGCCAAGCTTTCAATGAAATGTCCCATGATTTGCAGGCCACCTTTGATTCTTTGGAAGAAAGCGAACGAGAAAAGGGCTTGATGATTGCCCAGCTATCGCATGATATCAAGACTCCCATCACTTCGATCCAAGCGACGGTAGAAGGAATTTTGGATGGGGTTATCAAGGAAGGAGAACAGGACCATTATCTAGCAACCATTGGGCGTCAGACGGAAAGACTCAATAAACTGGTTGAAGAGTTGAATTTTTTGACTCTAAACACAGCTAGAAATCAGGTCGAAACGACCAGCAAGGACAGCATTTTTCTGGACCAGCTCTTGATTGAGTGCATGAGTGAATTTCAGTTCTTGATTGAGCAGGAGGAGCGAGATGTTCATTTGCAGGTAATTCCTGAGACTGCCCGAATTGAGGGAGATTATGCCAAGCTTTCTCGTATCTTGGTGAATCTGGTCAATAACGCTTTTAAATACTCAGCTCCAGGAACCAAGCTGGAAGTTGTGGCTAAGCTGGAAAATAACCAGCTTTCAATCAGTGTGACCGATGAGGGGCAGGGCATTGCTCCAGAGGATTTGGAGAATATTTTCAAACGCCTTTATCGTGTAGAAACTTCGCGTAACATGAAAACAGGTGGTCATGGCTTAGGACTTGCGATTGCGCGTGAATTGGCCCATCAATTGGGTGGAGAAATTACAGTCAGCAGCCAGTACGGTCTAGGAAGCACCTTTACCCTTGTTCTCAATCTCTCTGGCAATGAAAATAAAGCTTAAAACCCCTTTACAAATCTAGCAATTCATGGTAGAATGGATTTTGTGTGAAATATCAGCAGGAAAGCATGAAGCTCGTCAACAGGTGTCTTATGATAAGTAACCTTGGCTGTTTAGGCGAAGGGCATCTGCACGAATCAGGGCTTTCTAAGTGACTATTTCCACCGAAATATTATTTATATCAGGAGGACATTCACATGTCACGTTATACAGGACCATCTTGGAAACAAGCTCGTCGCCTTGGCCTTTCACTTACAGGTACAGGTAAAGAATTGGCACGTCGTAACTACGTACCAGGACAACACGGACCAAACAACCGTTCTAAATTGTCAGAATACGGTTTGCAATTGGCTGAAAAACAAAAACTTCGTTTCACTTACGGTGTAGGTGAAAAACAATTCCGTAACTTGTTCGTACAAGCTACAAAAATCAAAGGCGGAATCCTAGGTTTCAACTTCATGCTTCTTTTGGAACGTCGCTTGGATAACGTTGTTTATCGTCTTGGTCTTGCAACTACTCGTCGTCAAGCTCGTCAATTCGTAAACCACGGTCACATCCTTGTTGACGGAAAACGCGTTGACATCCCATCATACCGCGTAACTCCAGGTCAAGTGATCTCAGTTCGTGAAAAATCATTGAAAGTTCCAGCAATCCTTGAAGCAGTAGAAGCTACTCTAGGACGTCCAGCATTCGTATCATTCGACGCTGAAAAATTGGAAGGTTCATTGACTCGCTTGCCAGAACGCGACGAAATCAACCCAGAAATCAACGAAGCACTTGTCGTTGAATTCTACAACAAAATGTTGTAATATTTTATTGAATAAGATAGGCTGTAAAGCCTTGAAACGAAGCACTTTAGGCCTCTATCCTAGAGTGCTTTTTTTGATTTTACTACCCTTTTAGTTACCCATAACTAATTTTAGGTATAGTAATAGGGTAGCCCAAAAATGGGGCACCCTTATTATTTATAAATTGCTGATGGCTGCCTCAAAGATTGAGACGGCTTTTTTGGCTCCCTCTTTGGTAGCATGGACATAAGTATTCAAGGTCATTGAGATATTAGAGTGGCCTAGCCTATACTGTAGATCTTTCGCCTCTATACCAGCGTATAGCATGATTGTAGCGTGAGTATGTCGGAAACCATGGAAACTAATATCAGGAACGCTAGCAGCTTTAAAGTGACCTTGTAGCCTTTTTCTAAGTAAGCAAGCGTAGGCGTATTTTGTAGTAAAAGGAGTAAAGACAATACTCTCAGACCGTCCTAGTTTCCATGACTGGACTTGTTGACGTTTTTTATATTGCTTGAGTAGGGAAACCGTAGCTTTATCAATGTCAATTTCTCTTAGACCAGCTTTAGACTTAGGTGTATTTGTTTCCTGGTATCTATTCAGAGTCTTAGAAATGCTGATAATGCCTTTTTTAAGGTCAATATCAGACCACGCAAGAGCTAAAGCCTCTCCTATACGGCAACCAGTAGCGAGTAAGGTTTTATAAAGGACGTAGTCAAAGAAATTTTCATAACTAGACTGATCCAAATCTTCCAGGTAGTCTAAAAACTGTTTTAGTTCCTGGTTGCTGAAAAACTTTACCTTATGCTCCTTATTTTGTTGCTTACGTGGGATAATGACATCACGCGCAGGGTTATGCTGGATCACTTGCATAGTCACTCCATACTGGAGAATACGGCGGTTTATATTGTTTAGAAAGCTATAGTTTGCATACGCTCCTTTTTCGCCCTTATTGGCCTTGTCAGCCCATTTGTTGACTTGCTGCTGAATGATAGGAGTAGTGAGCTTGTCTAGCCTGTAATCGCCGAATACAGGCAAAATATGAAGTCTTACGATCCCCTCCATGGATTGCTGGGAGTTTGGCTTGATTGTATTCTTGTAACTCTCCCACCACAAAGCGACCAGCTCCCTATAGGTTGTGATGGTCGGTTTTTCCTTTACGCTATATCCATTAGCTGCAAAAGCATTGACTGCTCCCTGGCTTTGATTTTAACGCCCTTTTTAGTGTTGGCCGTGACTGTTGTCCTAGCCTTTTTCCCTGTAAGTTTATCAACGCCTAAATAAACACTTGCACGGTACACTGTAGCACCGTTTTTCTTTTTGTATTCTGTAATATTCATAGTCATACCTTTCTAACATCAGTAAGCAAGTATGGGATTTAGTTAAGTATTTATGAATATTGTTTTTATATGGCGCTGAGAGTTACGAGAATAGGCCTTTTTTCGTTTGTTTTAGGTGTTGTTTGCCTTATTGAAATCCTCCAAGGCTTTTAGATCTTTAGCGTAAATCATTAAACGTTCTTTATTATAGTCTGTTAGATTTCTATATATACTAGTTAGCTCATTTTCGTTATTTTTATCATCCAATGGGTCAAAATTAGTAACGTGTATACCTAGAACTTCAGATGGTGAAATTTCAAAGAAGTCTCCTAAAATTTGTAACTGCTCTTTGGTGTAACCTCTTTTTTCCGCTTCCCAATCTTTTACGAGTGATAAGGGGAAATTTAACGAAGAAGCTAACTCTTCCTGAGTTATACCTTTAGTCTTCCTTAGTTTTGCTAATTGGTCCTCATAGACTATGTATTCAGCTTTAGGGTCGTCGTAACCTAATAAGTATGAAACAGAGACACCAAAGAAATCGGCTAGTAATTCTGCCTTGTCTTGTTTTATCGAATGCTTATTATTTTCCCAATTTGAAATTGTCATTTTAGAGATAGCCTTTTTGCTATCGCCTAATTTATTATTTAATTCAGAAACCAACTCGTCTTGAGTAAGTCCTTTTTCATTTCTTAAGGCTTTGAGCCTGTTTTTTATTGTACTCATTTAATATTACCTCACTTAGATTATAACGATTTACAAAACTTTTGTAAAGTTTTTTATATTTTCTCTTGACAAATAAAGACAAACTTTATAAAATGTAACCAAGTAAAGGAAATCTTTACAAACGAAGAAAGGAGAAAAAAGGATGGTGACAATAACCATAGCTCAAGCAAGGGCTATCCGAAGAAAGCAGGCTGATAACATGCTTACAAATCAAGAGGTAGCAAAGCAAATAGGAATTAACCCTATTACTTATCGCAAGGTTATTCAAGGCGGAGAGGTTAAGAATAGCATTTATCAGAAAGTCATGGAATGGCTGGCAGAAGATTATTAAAGCAACAAAAAAGCCCTAACCGACGACCAAATCAGCAAGGCTTTTCACTTAAACAACTAAAACCAAAATAGCAAGTATGGGATTTAGTTAGGTATTTATTTAATTATATCACAAAATAGTGATTTGTGCCCAGACGAGAGAGCGCTAACTCTTTAAACTGGTTCTTATTCATGCTTTCAATTTGGCGACTCAGAGTATGAATAAGAGTGGCAGGAAAGGCATTAAAAAGGTACTATGACTTTTTCCCAATTTTGGAAGAAAGTCCTGGAGCAACTATACAAATAAAACATAATGAGGTAAGAACATGAGTGCAATTATATTAGAAAATAGTATTTTTACGGTTAAGAAATCAGACTACACCCCTGAACAGTGGGAAAGAATGCAAAAGCTAAGAAATAGCGAGGAGCGAGCAGAGGCTAAACTTTCTCAACTCTATGGGAGGCGTGTAGCAACTGTAATTGTTTTTAATATCATTGCTACTTACAAGAATACTTTTAATAGATTTGCAGATACCTATGAGGAGGCTTGTGATGGCTTAGGTATTCTTGTTGTTAATGACATTATCACTAGGGCAATCAACGGTTTACCAGCCCAAGGGGTAGAGCGTAGATTGGAGGTATGTCATGAATGAACTAGATTTGACCAATACACAATCGGTAATCTTCATGGTGGTATTGATTGGCCTACTGCTTTATCTAAACCACCGAGACCGCAAAAAAAGCGCCCAATTTGAGCGAGAAAACCAATGGGCGATAGAAACACCTAGCGAGGATTTAAACCCTTGCTACGGGCGTTATATTCAACTAGCAGGCAAGCGGAACAATTAGAAAAGGGGTGTAATATGCAACTATTATCAAGAGAGGCAGAGCTTGAGCTACTGGAGAAAGTGGGAGATCACTTAGATAAAAGGCTTGAGCTTGAAAAACAGCATAACGACGGCTGGGACTTAATTTCTAGACCTGATTTACTAGACAAGTTAGGGATCAGTGGCACAACGTTGAATAATTGGGAAAAACACGGCTTAAAGCTTATCAGTCGCCTTTTGAGAACAGTAAGAAGATTTATTACAGCAAGACCGATATATACAATTTTCTTGCAGTAGATTAGGGGGAAATAATGACAAAGAAAAAAGAACAATGGACGCCAGCCATCACAAATCTACGTAAGGTAATTGTGGACGGTGTGGAGCAATGGGTGGAATTTGAAACAGAGGGCTATGTTATTCCTGCCGGTCACTCTTATTATGACATCATCAGGGGAATTAACAAGGAGGTGCAACGGAAGAAAAATGGGAAATCGTAGAATGATAAGTAAGACAGTAACCCAAACTCAGAGATTTTTGCGGCTACCATTAGAGGCACAGGCTCTATATTTTCATTTAATTCAAAACTCAGATGATGATGGAGTAGTAGAGGCTTTCCCTGTTGTTAGAATGATAGGGGTTAGTGAGGATAGCCTAGGACTTTTGATAGTCAAGGAATTTATCAGGCCGCTTAATGATGAAATGGTTTATTTTATTGTGGATTTTCATGAGCAGAATACTGTTAGGAAAGATAGATACAGCCCTAGTATCTATAAGCATTTATTAGAAAAGCCACCTGAAAAACATACTGGTTTACCAATGGACAACCAAACGGAAACCACTGGTTTCCCCAATATAAGTCAATATAAGTCAAGTCAAGATAATCTAAGTCAATCTAGGTCAAGTCAGAAAGACGAGGACGAGCATGAGAATCCAATCTTTGAAAAATTAAAGTCGGCTTTTGGTCAAATGTCAGTCAATGGGACAATGATGGAAGAAGTGAGAGACTTGTTAGAAATTCATGGCAAAGAGTTAGTTATCTATGCTCTTGAGGTAACTATCCTAAACGCTGGTAAGTCAATTAGATATACCAGGTCAATTCTTTCAAACTGGCAAGGGTTAGGACTTAGAACAGTTGAGCAAGTTAAGCAGCATGAGGAGCAACGTCAAAAGCTGAAACAGTTACCTAAGCAAGCAGAACCTATTAGCCGTGAAGAATGGCTGAAAACACGAACAGAAGAAAACCCATTTTAGGAGGGTAAGCAATGGAAAATAAATTTGAGCAATATAACAACAGAAAAATTAGTGAAAAGGTATGTGAGGTTCACAAGGTCAATTATTGGCAAATATCAACACCTAAAAGAGGCAGTAAGGAACGAAGTATACAAGAGTTTTGTCCTGAATGCACAAAGGAGCTAATAGAGAGACAGGATAGGGAGGGAGTAGATAATAGCTTGAATGCTGAGACT
>AQTU01000031.1:0-22138 GCA_000385835.1 Streptococcus mitis 13/39
CATAGATAGAATTTTCCAGCATCCAGACACGGTCCGCAACGGCCAGAGCCAGAGCTCCACCTGAACCGCCTTCACCTATAATGATGGCGATAATCGGAACTTTCAGGTCACTCATCTCCATGAGATTGCGAGCGATAGCTTCCCCTTGACCACGTTCTTCCGCTCCCACACCAGGATAGGCACCTGCAGTATTGATAAAGGTCACAACTGGACGACCAAACTTTTCAGCCTGTTTCATCAAACGTAGGGCCTTGCGGTAGCCTTCTGGATGCGGTTGACCAAAATTCCGCTTGAGGTTATCTTGTAAACTCTTGCCTTTTTGGATACCAACCACTGTTACAGCTTGGTCCCCAAGCCAGCCAATACCACCAACAACTGCACCATCATCACGAAAAGAACGGTCACCATGTAATTGGATAAATTCATCAAAAATGCCTGTCGCAAAGTCCAAGGTTGTCAAGCGACTCTGCTCACGCGCTTCTCTGACTATTTTTGCAATATTCATCTAGGACTCCCTCCGTGCAATCTGACTAGGCTAGCAATCGTATCTGGCAAGTCTCTTCTTTTGACAATAGCATCCACAAAGCCATGTTCCAATAGGAATTCTGCCTTTTGGAAATCCTCAGGCAATCTTTCACGAACCGTATTTTCAATGACACGGCGCCCAGCAAAGCCGACCAAGCTCTGTGGTTCAGCTAAAATAATATCGCCTTCCATAGCAAAAGAAGCTGTCACACCACCTGTCGTTGGATCTGTCAAAATAGTTAGGTAAAAGAGACCAGCATTTGAATGGCGTTTAACTGCCGCAGAAATTTTTGCCATCTGCATGAGACTCATGATTCCTTCCTGCATACGGGCTCCACCAGAGGCTGTGAAGAGAACAACTGGCAATTGTTCAACCGTCGCATACTCAAACAAACGAGTGATTTTTTCCCCTACAACCGTACCCATAGAAGCCATGATAAAGTTGGAATCCATAATTCCAAGAGCACAGTCTGACCTTTAATAAGAGCAGTTCCTATCACAACAGCTTCATCCAGCCCTGTTTTTTCACGCATAGCTACTAGTTTCTTTTGATAACCAGGGAAATGCAAGGGATCCTTGCTTTCAATCCCTGTAAACAATTCCTTGAAGGTTCCCATATCAATCGTCAAAGCTAAGCGTTCTTGGGCAGAAATACGAAAGGTATAGCTACAGTGCGGACAGATACGCTCACTTCCCAGATCCTTCTGATAAATGGTATGCTTACAGCCTGGACACTGGGAGAATAATTCATCTGGAACCTCTGGCTTGGCTTGAGGTTTTTCCCTAACCGAACGATTGGGATTGATTCGAATATACTTATCTTTTTTACTAAATAGAGCCATTGATTCCCCTTTTCGGTTTAAACTCTTGAAGTCATTTTATTCTTTTTCTTGATATTTGGGTAAGAAGGTTTCCATCAAGAAGGAAGTATCATAATCTCCAGCAATGACATTGCGATCTGAAATGAGGTCAAGCTGGAAATCTGCATTGGTCTGCACCCCTTCAATCTCTAATTCATAGAGGGCACGTTGCATTTTCATCAAGGCATCAAAACGATTTTCACCATGAACGATGATTTTAGCAATCATACTATCATAATATGGCGGAATGGTATAGCCTGGATAAACTGCTGAATCCACGCGTAAGCCAACTCCACCACTTGGCAGATGGAGATTAGTAATCTTACCTGGACTTGGAGCAAAGTTAAAGGCTGGATTTTCTGCATTGATACGACACTCGATGGCATGACCGCGTAGGACAATATCTTCTTGCTTAACAGACAGAGGCTGACCTGCCGCAATGCGAATCTGTTCCTTAACGATATCCACACCTGAAACAAATTCTGTTACTGGATGTTCTACTTGTACACGAGTATTCATCTCCATAAAATAGAATTTACCACTGGCTTCATCAAGAAGAAACTCAATGGTCCCTGCATTTTCATAACCAACAGACTCTGCAGCTCGAACAGCAGCAGAACCAATTTCATTGCGTAGCGTTTTGCCGATTGCAATTGAAGGACTTTCTTCCAAAACCTTTTGGTTATTCCGTTGAAGAGAACAATCCCGTTCCCCCAAGTGAATCACATTTCCGTGTTCATCTCCTAAGATTTGAACCTCGATATGACGAGCTGGATAGATGACCCGTTCCATGTACATGGCACCATTGCCATAATTGGCCTTGGCTTCGCTAGAGGCCGTTTCAAAGGCTGAAACGAGGTCTTCTGGTTTTTCAACCTTACGAATCCCTTTACCACCTCCACCTGCTGAAGCCTTGAGCATAACAGGATAGCCAATTTTTTCAGCGACAGTCAAAGCTTCCTCAGAGTTATGCACTTCTCCATCCGAACCTGGAATGACTGGAACACCAGCTTTGATCATCTGAGCACGCGCATTGATCTTATCCCCCATCATATCCATGACATGACCAGATGGGCCGATAAACTTAATCCCCACCTCTTCACACATGGTTGCAAATTTGGAATTTTCACTGAGAAATCCAAAACCTGGGTGAATGGCTTCTGCTTCAGTCAAGACTGCAGCTGATAGAACCGCATTAATATTGAGATAAGACTCTGTTGCCTTACCAGGACCGATACAAACTGCTTCATCTGCCAAAAGCGTATGAAGGGCTTCCTTATCAGCAGTTGAATAAACCGCCACCGTCGCAATGCCCAATTCACGCGCCGCACGGATAATACGAACCGCAATTTCACCACGATTGGCAATTAAAATTTTTCGAAACATGGAGAACCTCCTTAGTTCCCTATTGCAAAGGTAAGAGTACCACTGGCTGCAAGCTTGCCATCCACTTCAGCCTTTGCTTCAACCACAGCAATTGTACCGCGACGTTTTACAAACGTTGCTGTCATAACCAATTGGTCACCTGGTACAACTTGCTTCTTAAACTTGACCTTGTCCATACCAGCGTAAAAGACTAGTTTCCCTTTATTTTCAGGCTTAGACAACTCCAAGACACCAGCTGTTTGCGCCAAGGCTTCCATGATCAGAACACCTGGCATAACTGGATATTGAGGGAAATGACCATTAAAGAAGGGCTCGTTGAAGGTTACATTTTTGATGGCAACAATGGTATCCTCGCTCACTTCCAACACACGGTCTACTAGGAGCATAGGATAACGGTGGGGAAGGGCTTCTTTGATTCCTTGAATATCGATCATTTGATACGTACCAATCCTTTACCAAACTCAACCATTTCTTCATTAGAAACGAGAATTTCCGTTACCACACCATCCTTAGGTGCTGGAATTTCATTCATGACTTTCATGGCTTCGATAATTACCAATGTTTGACCTTTTTTGACACTATCACCAACTGTGACGAAGGCAGGTTTATCAGGACCAGCAGCCAAGTAAGCCACCCCAACAAGTGGGCTCTCTACAACATCTCCCTCAGCAGCCATACTTGCTTCTGCTGGAGCTGAAACTTCTTCTGCTACAGTCTCTGCTGGAGCAGATGTAGGAGCTACTGGACTTGGTGTTGCTAGAACGGGCGCTGGAGCGACTTGAGCTGCAACTTCAGACACCATTCTCGCTTCATTCTTGCTAAACTGCAACTCATCCGTCCCATTTTTATAAGAAAATTCTCTCAAACTTGATTGGTCAAATTGAGCCATCAAGTCTTTAATATCGTTTAAATTCATACTTATTTATTCTCCCAACGTTTGAAAGCAAGAACTGCATTGTGGCCACCAAAACCAAAGGTATTTGAAATAGCGTATGGAATTTCTTGCTCCAAGCCTTGTCCATAAACGACATTGGCTTCGATATAATCTGATACTTCGCTTGTCCCAGCTGTCATTGGAACAAAGTTATGACGCATAGCTTCGATTGTGACGATAGCTTCTACTGCACCCGCAGCACCCAGCAAATGTCCTGTGAAAGACTTAGTTGATGATACAGGTACTTCCTGACCAAGAACAGCTACGATCGCACCACTTTCTCCTTTTTCATTAGCAGGAGTTGACGTTCCGTGAGCATTGACATAGGCTACTTGCTCTGGAGAAATCTCAGCTTCTTCCAAGGCTAGTTTGATGGCCTTGATAGCTCCCTGACCTTCTGGATGTGGTGAAGTCATGTGGTAGGCATCACAAGTATTTCCGTAACCAACCACTTCAGCAAGGATAGTAGCCCCACGTTTTTCAGCGTGTTCAAGGCTTTCAAGAACTAACATCCCAGAACCTTCACCCATGACAAAACCATTACGGTCCTTATCAAATGGAATGGAAGCACGAGTTGGGTCCTCTGTAGTTGAGAGAGCAGTTAGGGCTTGGAAACCAGCAATAGCAAAAGGTGTGATAGAGGCTTCTGAACCACCTACCAACATAACATCTTGGAAACCAAACTTAATTGAGCGGAAGGCATCCCCAATCGCGTCATTTGATGAAGCGCAGGCAGTATTGATGGATTTACAAACACCGTTTGCTCCAAAACGCATAGCAACATTTCCTGAAGCCATATTTGGCAAGGCTTTTGGAAGGGTCAATGGTTTCACACGTTTTGGTCCTTTGTCATTTAGGCGAAGCACTTGATCTTCAATTTCCTTGATTCCACCAATACCAGAGGCCACGATAACACCAAAACGATCTTTATCAAGGGCCTCTACATCAAGACCTGCGTGATTGACAGCTTCTTGGGCTGCGTACAAGGCATACAAAGAGTAGTTATCAAAACGATTGGTATCTTTCTTAACAAAGTATTTATCAAAAGGAAAATCTTGGATTTCTGCCGCATTATGCACATCAAAGTCACTATGATCAAATTTTGTTATTTGACTAATTCCGATTTTTCCAGTTGTCAAACTATTCCAAAATTCTTCTGGTGTATTTCCGATTGGAGATGTTACTCCATAACCTGTTACTACTACGCGATTTAGTTTCATCTTTTTCACCTCTAGCTTCTGCTACATACTTAAGCCACCATCAATGGCAACTACTTGACCAGTTAGATAATCTTGGCCTGCTAAAAATACTGTCAAATCTGCAACCTGCTCTGCCTGACCAAATGCTTTCATAGGAATTTGTGCCAGCATAGCATCTTTTACCTTGTCTGATAGAACAGCTGTCATATCGGACTCAATCATTCCAGGTGCAATAGCATTAACCCTGATATTGCGATTGGCCACTTCACGAGCCACAGACTTGGTAAAACCAATCAAACCAGCCTTAGAAGCTGCATAGTTAGCTTGACCGATATTTCCCATCAAACCAACAACACTAGACATATTAATGATAGCACCTTCTCTGGCTTTCATCATCGATTTCAAGACTGATTGTGTCATGTTAAAAGCTCCAGTCAAGTTAACCTTGAGCACTTTTTCAAAATCCGCTTCTGTCATCTTGAGCATCAGGGTATCTTGGGTAATCCCTGCATTGTTGACCAAAACATCTACTGAACCTAGCTCTGCAATAGCTTGATCAACCATACGTTTAGCGTCTGCAAAATCTGATACATCTCCTGAAATAGGAACCACCTTGACACCATAGTTTGAAAACTCAGCGAGCAATTCTTCTGAAATTGCACCACGACTGTTTAAGGCAATGTTGGCTCCTGCTTGAGCAAACTTATGGGCAACGGCAAGACCAATTCCACGACTCGAACCTGTAATAAAGATATTTTTATTTTTTAGTTGCATTCTTTTCTCCTGTTTCCTCTTGTATTTGTGGGAGAAGGGATTACTCGTTTTCTAGCAAGGCTTCCAAACTCGCCTGATCTTCAACATTGGCTAGTTTAGCTGTCTTATCAATTTTTTTGACAAAGCCTGACAAGACTTTCCCTGGGCCAATCTCGATAAAGTTGGTTACTCCTGCTTCTTGTATAACTGCAATACTTTCATAGAAACGAACTGGTTCCTTGACCTGACGCGTCAAGAGTTGAACTATATCTTCTTTTTGCATGACAGCAGCTTCTGTATTGCCGACTAAGGGACAAGTGAAATCTGAAAAACTTACCTGAGCTAGAGTTTCAGCTAGTTTCTGGCTAGCAGGCTCAAGGAGAGCGGTATGAAAGGGACCTGACACCTTGAGGGGAATCAAGCGTTTAGCCCCTGCTTCCTGCAAGAGTTCGACAGCTCGATCAACTGCAACCACTTCTCCACCAATCACGATTTGTGCAGGTGTATTATAGTTGGCTGGGGTAACCACTCCAAATTCAGAAGCTTTTCGACAGGCTTCTTCAATGACCTCTACTGGCGTATTGAGAACTGCTACCATCTTGCCAGAACCAGCAGGGGCCGCTTCTTCCATATAGGATCCACGCTTAGCTACCAAGGCAACCGCATCTTCAAAATCCAAGGCGCCACTGGCCACCAAGGCAGAGTATTCTCCAAGAGACAAACCAGCAACCATATCAGGCTGATAGCCCTTTTCTTGTAATAAACGGTAGATAGCAACCGATGTCGCTAAAATGGCTGGTTGCGTATAGCGAGTCTGATTGAGTTTTTCTTCTTCCCCATCAATAAGATAACGCAAATCATAACCGAGCACCTGACTCGCTTGATCAATCGTTTCTGTGACAATAGGGTAGTGATCATAGAGATCCCGTCCCATACCTAGATACTGGGCACCTTGGCCAGCAAACAAAAAGGCCGTTTTAGTCATTTCTTACAACTCCTGCCCAACGAGAGGCTTCTTCTTGAATTTTCTTAGCTGCTCCGTAATACAAATCTTTTAGGATTTCTTCAACGGTTTCTTCTTTGGAAACAAGCCCTGCAATTTGACCCGCCATGACAGATCCGCCATCTACATCACCGTGAACAACTGCTTTGGCTAGGGCACCTGCTCCCATTTGTTCAAAGATTTCTAAATCAGGATTTTCTTGTTTAAAGGCATCTTTCTCAGCTTTTTCAAAATCACGAGTCAATTGATTTTTAATAGCTCGAACAGCATGTCCAAAGTGTTGAGCTGAAATTGTAGTATCAATATCTCTAGCTTTTAAAATTTTCGCCTTATAATTTGGATGGGCATTAGACTCTTTTGCAACGACAAAGCGAGTTCCAACCTGAACAGCTTCTGCACCTAGCATAAAGCCAGCAGCAGCACCTTCACCATCCGCAATCCCTCCTGCAGCAATAACAGGAATAGATACAGCAGCAGCAACCTGGCGCACCAAGGTCATGGTTGTTAATTTACCGATATGCCCCCCAGCTTCCATTCCTTCTGCAATAACAGCGTCCGCACCGATTTTTTCCATGCGTTTAGCTAGGGCAACACTTGGTACAACAGGAATAACCGTAATACCAGCTTCATGGAAGCGTTCCATGTATTTGCTTGGATTTCCTGCTCCTGTTGTCACTACCTTAACACCTTCCTCGATAACGAGGTCTACAATATCTTCCACAAAGGGAGACAAGAGCATGATGTTGACACCAAAGGGTTTATCTGTCAATGATTTGATTTTATCAATATTTGCCTTGACAACTTCTTTAGGGGCATTCCCCCCACCGATAATCCCCTAGTCCTCCAGCCTTGGAAACAGCTCCTGCCAAATCACCATCAGCAACCCAGGCCATTCCTCCTTGGAAAATAGGATAATCAATGTTCAATAATTCTGTAATATGCGTTTTCATAGTGCCTCCATCGTTTCTTGCTTACGTAATAGTTCGATACCGTCATAATTTGACAATCAAACTATTGCCTAAACAAGAGGGAGCGGGTTTCCCTACTCCTTCTATTTATATTCTGTTTATTTTGTTTGCTCTTCAACATAGGCAACCAAGTCACCAACTGTTTTCAAGTCATCTTCTGCTTCGATTTGGATATCAAAAGCATCTTCGATTTCTGAGATTACTTGGAACAAGTCCAATGAATCTGCATCCAAGTCATCAAAAGTTGATTCAAGTGTTACTTCTGATGCATCTTTTCCAAGTTCTTCAACGATAATTTCTTGTACTTTTTCAAATACTGCCATGATAGGACTCCTTTAAAATAAATAGTTTTTTATAACAATGTGTTCACCACATGATTACCTAAATTGTAAGAATGAGCGTGCCCCATGTCAAGCCTCCACCGAAGCCTGATAGTAGAACAGTCTGGCTACCATCTAAACGGATAAGACCTTGTTCTACACACTCTGAAAGTAAAATCGGGATACTGGCTGCACTGGTATTGCCATATTCCATCATATTGGCTGGAAGTTTAGCTCGATCTACACCGATTTTTTTAGCCATCTTATCCAAAATACGGTCATTAGCCTGATGAAGTAGCAGATAATCCAAGTCTGTCGCCTCTATAGGAGATTCATCAATAGTCTGCTTGATAGACTTGGCTACGTCCCGAATAGCAAAATCAAAGACTGCGCGCCCATCCATCTTCAAAAATGAATCTGCACTTTCTTGATCTGAAAATGGAGAATGTAAACCTGAATGTCCATAGGTCAGACACTCGCTGCGACTTCCATCGCTATTGAGACTCTCAGCCAAGAAATGCTCTTGCTCGCTAGCTTCTAACAAGACACCACCAGCACCATCTCCAAACAAAACAGCTGTTGATCGGTCTGACCAATCGACTGCTTTAGAGAGGGTTTCACTACCAATCACCAAGCCTTTTTGAAAGCGACCAGAAGCGATAAACTTTTCAGCAGTTGATAAGGCAAATACAAATCCACTGCAAGCCGCTGTTAGGTCAAAAGCAAAAGCTTTTTTTGCACCAATATTAGCTTGGACACGAGCAGCTGTAGAGGGCATCATCGAATCTGGAGTAATGGTAGCTAGGATAATAAAATCCAACTCCCCTCCTGTGATTCCAGCTTTTGCCATCAGTTTCTTAGCAACCTCTGTAGCCAAATCACTAGTAGATTCTGTTCTTGAAATATGCCTTTGTCGTATTCCCGTCCGACTTGAAATCCACTCATCATTGGTATCCATAATCTGAGCCAAATCATGATTTGTAACCACTTGCTCTGGCACATAATGAGCAACCTGGCTTATTTTTGCAAAAGCCATTATCTCAAATCCTCCAAAAATTGATAAAGATTAGTCAAACCTTTGCTCATAACCTCCATTTCTTGCTTACTCATACCATCAATGATTTTTTCAACCATGGCCTTGTGGAAGCGTTTGTGAAGCCTATGAACCAAGCGACCTTTCTTTGTCAAATGCAGATGCACTACACGTCGATCATGTTCTGAACGAATGCGTTCAATATAACCCTTACGTTCGAGATTATTCAAACTAGTCGTAACTGTCCCAAGAGTCACCATCAACTCTTTTGACACTTGACTTGGTGTCACATCTGGAACTTTTCCAATCACATCAATCGTATGCATTTCTTTGATGGAGATATCCTTGAAACGACTACCCCTCAAGCTAACTTCCTCAATAACGAGGACATTGTTAAATATAGACGTTAAATATTCATTAATTCGTTGGTAGTCCAATCTTTCCTTCCCTCCTTTTCAAAAAAACTTTTAGAATCAAAACATTTGACAAAAGAATTATATCAAAGTTCAAAGAATGGTGCAAGTATTTTTTTATTTTCCTGTAAATTTAGGTCGTCTTCTTTCCGAATGAGCCCGAACTCCCTCTTTGAAATCCTCTGTTTTCGCTAGTGACTCCTGAAGGTTCAGTTCTAAAGTAGCGTAACTCTGCCAGTCTTTAAATTGGCTCTCCCAAACCAACTTCTTGATGGCTGTATATGAATTAGCTGACCCGCGTCTCAATTTTTTAAGGAGCTGTTCTCTCGTCTTTTCAAGTTTATCAGCTTCACAGACACGGTAAACCAGGCCCCACTCTAGAGCTTTTTCTGCATTCAAAGCCTCACCTGTCATAGCTAATTGAGCAGCACGCGTCACACCAATACTTCGACTCAAGAGATGAATCCCACCTGCATCTGGAGCTAGGCCAACTCCAACAAAAGCTTGGATAAATTTAGCCTTATCCGTTGCCAGACAGAAATCTGCAGCAACAGCCATATTCGCTGCGGCACCTGCAACAGCCCCATCAACCTCCATCAAGACAGGCTTTGAAATTTGCTTGATTTTATAAGAAATAGTATTGACTAATTCTGCGATTTTCGTCAATGATGGAATATCATCCTCATCTACTGCTCGCTTCATCTCTACTAAATCTCCACCAACAGAGAAGACTTTGCCATTCGCGTTGATTAAGACAAAATGCACAGCCGGATCCTCTTCTGCCAAAGTCAGAGCTTCTAAAATCTCCTCGCACATAGGGATATGAAAACCATTTGCGACCTCAGGACGGTTCAAGGTAAGGATTGCCAAATCCTCTTCAAGCTGATAAATAATGTGTTCCATCCGGACTCCTTTTTATTTTATAAGCGATTTAAATTATTTCGTTTTCAAAGTATATCTTTTTTAGGAATAGAAAGCAAGAAAAAATCGACTGAAAGTGTCTCAGCCGATTGGCAAGAATCGCTTTATACTAGAAGTCATCTTATTTTCTTCATTGAAAAAAGCCTTTCTTTCTGCTATAATCGTATAAAATACTTACTTTAGGAGTTCTTATGAAGGTTGTTAAATTTGGAGGTAGTTCTCTTGCCTCTGCTAGTCAATTAGAAAAAGTTTTAAACATCGTCAAAAGCGATTCAGAGCGTCGTTTTGTAGTTGTTTCTGCACCAGGAAAACGCAATGCTGAAGATACTAAGGTTACGGATGCCTTGATTAAATACTACCGCGACTATGTTGCTGGTAACGATATTAGCAAGAGCCAAAGCTGGATTATTGACCGCTATGCTGCTATGGTGAGTGAATTGGGACTAAAACCTGCGGTTTTAGAAAAAATCTCTAAAAGCATTCGCGCCTTGGCCACTCTTCCTATTGATGAAAATGAATTTCTCTACGATACTTTCCTAGCAGCTGGTGAAAATAACAATGCTAAGTTAATCGCTGCCTACTTTAACCAAAACGGGATCGATGCACGCTATGTGCACCCTAGAGAAGCTGGTATTGTGGTCACAAGTGAGCCTGGTCACGCTCGCATCATTCCATCAAGTTATGATAAGATTGAAGAATTGACAAATACAAATGAAGTTCTTGTCATTCCTGGTTTCTTTGGAGTTACCAAGGAAAATCAAATCTGTACCTTCTCACGTGGAGGATCAGACATTACAGGTTCTATCATTGCTGCCGGTGTTAAGGCAGACCTCTATGAAAACTTTACAGACGTTGATGGTATCTTTGCAGCCCACCCTGGTATTATCCACCAACCACACTCAATCCCTGAGTTAACCTACCGTGAAATGCGTGAGTTAGCCTATGCAGGATTCTCAGTTCTTCATGACGAAGCACTTCTTCCTGCCTACCGTGGAAAAATTCCTCTGGTTATCAAGAATACCAACAATCCTGATCACCCAGGTACTCGTATCGTTCTAAAACACAGTAGTGATGAATTTCCAGTAGTAGGAATTGCTGGTGACTCTGGCTTTGTCAGCATCAACATGTCTAAATACCTCATGAACCGTGAGGTTGGATTTGGACGCAAGGTTCTTCAAATCCTTGAAGATCTTAACATCGGTTGGGAACATATGCCAACAGGTATCGACGATCTTTCAATCATTCTCCGTTCTCGCGAACTAACTCCTATCAAGGAAGAAGAAATCCTTCGTCAGTTGGTTCAAAAGGCTGAAGTAGACCATGCAGAAATCGAGCACGACCTTTCAATCATTATGATTGTTGGAGAAAAGATGAAGAGCCATATCGGAGTAACTGCTACTGCGACACGTGCTCTATCTGAAAATAAGATCAACATCCAGATGATGTCTCAAGGTTCTAGTGAAGTGTCTATCATGTTTGTTGTCCATAAGGACCAAGAGAAAGCAGCTATTAAAGCCCTCTACAATGCCTTTTTCGGTGAAAGTAAGGAAGACTAAGCATGGCTCAATCACTTAACAAAACAGTGCTCCTCAATACAACAGGCACCTCCTACCTCTCTATAGCTGGGAAAGTTGGGAAATTCCTTGTCGGAGATCAGGCTTTGGAATTTTACCCCGATGTCAATGTTGAACAATTTATCCAGATTCCTTGGAGCCATATCAACCAAATTGGAGCTAATGTCACTGGTCGCAAAATCAGTCGCCACTTCGAAGTCTTTACAGACAGAGGAAAATTCCTCTTTGCTTCAAAAGACTCAGGTGCCATTCTTAAAATTGCTCGCGAAAAACTGGGCAATGACAAGGTCGTCAAACTTCCGACCCTGATTCAAACCATTAGTCAAAAATTTAAAAATCTATTTGCAAAAAAGTAGAAACTTTAGTATAATCATAGCAACGGATAAGTAGGTTATCTTCTTCTTTCAGAAAGTCTGCGGGTGCTGCGAGCAGATAGGAGGGATAGGTGAAATTCTACCGTTAGTAACAATTGCATACACAATCAAGTGCACACCTGTGAAGTTGGATGGAACCGTGGCCCTGCCACTCCAACGCTTTGTCAGGTGTGCTTTTTTCATAAAGGAGTTCTTATGTTAGATATCAAACGTATTCGTACAGACTTTGATGCTGTCGCAGAAAAATTAGCTACACGTGGTGTAGATGCTGCTATCTTGAATGAGATGAAAGAAATCGATGCTAAACGTCGTGATATTTTAGTCAAGGTTGAAACTTTAAAAGCAGAACGTAACACAGTTTCTGCTGAGACTGCCCAAGCTAAGCGCAACAAGGAAAATGCAGATGACAAGATTGCTGCCATGCAAACTCTATCTGCTGAAGTCAAAGCCTTGGATGCTGAATTGGCAGAAATCGATGCTAAATTGACAGAATTTACCACTACTCTTCCAAATATTCCAGCTGATAGCGTTCCTGTTGGGGTTGACGAAGATGACAATGTGGAAGTTCGCCGTTGGGGTACTCCACGCGAGTTTGATTTCGAGCCAAAAGCTCACTGGGATCTGGGTGAAGACCTTGGTATCCTTGACTGGGAACGCGGTGGTAAGGTAACAGGAGCTCGCTTCCTCTTCTATAAAGGCCTCGGTGCTCGTTTGGAACGTGCTCTCTACAACTTTATGTTGGATGAACATGGAAAAGAAGGCTATACAGAAGTCATCACACCTTACATGGTTAACCACGATTCTATGTTTGGTACTGGTCAATATCCAAAATTCAAGGAAGATACTTTTGAATTGAGCGACAGCAATTACGTCCTTATTCCTACAGCTGAAGTTCCTCTGACAAACTACTACCGCGATGAAATCCTTGACGGTAAAGACCTGCCAATCTACTTCACTGCTATGAGCCCATCATTCCGTTCTGAGGCTGGTTCAGCTGGCCGTGATACTCGTGGCTTGATTCGTTTGCACCAATTCCACAAAGTTGAAATGGTTAAATTTGCCAAACCAGAAGAATCTTACGAAGAATTGGAAAAAATGACAGCCAATGCTGAAAATATCCTTCAAAAACTTAACCTTCCATACCGTGTCGTTGCTCTCTCTACAGGAGATATGGGCTTCTCAGCTGCGAAAACTTACGACTTGGAAGTTTGGATTCCAGCCCAAAATACCTACCGTGAAATCTCAAGCTGTTCAAACACAGAAGATTTCCAAGCCCGTCGTGCCCAAATCCGTTACCGTGATGAAGCAGATGGCAAGGTGAAATTGCTCCATACCTTGAACGGTTCTGGACTTGCAGTTGGACGTACAGTGGCTGCTATTCTTGAAAACTACCAAAATGAAGATGGTTCTGTGACCATCCCAGAAGCACTTCGTCCATACATGGGTGGAGCTGAGGTTATCAAACCATAAAAATAAGGTTTAGCTATTTCTAGCTAGACCTTTTTTCGTAACCAATTCATATAAGCGCCCAATACAAAGGATAAAATAATTAAGCAAATAGCGGTTTCAGCCAGTACCAGATAATCCAGAAATGGAAGTTTCAAAATTCCCTGAGCCATCTTAAGCGAAGTAGCTGTGATAATGGTCGGGAAGGTGAGAGCTGAAAAGGCTGGTTGGAAACCTTGTTTTAAAATATTAGGCAGGCGAGTCAAAACAAAGAAAAAGAAGGATTGGGAAGATAAAATCATAACTATTAAGACCCAAGTTGGTAGGCTGGCTCCTCCAACTCGGACTAGAGAAGCCAAGAGTAGAGAAAAAGGAGCACAGTAGATCCCTTCTTGTCCAAGCATGGCTTGTGGGAGTGGATGTTTCTTTAAATCGCTATAAATAAGCGGGTAGAGATAGAAGGTCAAGAGAAATCCAAAACTCAAGGTCGCATAGGCAATTTCAATGATACCTACAAGAGGATAGGTCAAGGCTGCTACTGCTATCCCCACATAGAGAACCGTCCAGCTTGGAGTGGCATGAACCCTCCGCCCCGGATAGGCAAATTTGATAGTGAAACCAGCAATCAGGGCTACATCCAAGAGAAATGAAAACCACCAGAGCCCTTGAGCAACCAAAGGGAAATGAGGAAAGACTCTAAAGACATAAGTCGATAAAATCATCCCAGCCATGGGAAAGGTGGCCATTCCTGACAAAAGAGGGGGCTTGGTCAACTCTTGCTTGGTTTCTTTCCAATTAAAAAGATGAAGAATTAGAAAGTAAATCCATAAAACCAAACCTGTCAGACTAAAAAGATGGGACAGAACCGGCAACGTATCTAAAACGAGATTTCCAGCTCCTGCCAAACCTAGCAAACAACCAGAAAATACCAAAGGGAGTTTTTTCATCCTAACCTCCAATAATCATATTAGTTTCAGTATAGCATAAAAGCGCTTAAATGAGGACTTAAAAAATGAAGTCCAATTATTTCAGACTTCATTTTACTCAGATATGAATTAGGCATAAGGTTGCAATTCTGGGTTAATTGGGGTATTGGCTAGGTTGTTGGCATAGTTACAGAGGCTTGCTAGGCTGACACCAAGAACCACATCCAAGGCATTTTGTTGGCTGTAGCCAGCTTCTAAAAACTCAGCCAAGGCTTCATCTCCCACACGTCCCTTGGTATTGATAACCGCCAAGGTAAACTTAGCTAGGGTGTCCAATTTAGGATCTGTTTCGATTGGAGTACGATTGCGAAGGGCTTTCAGAAGATCATCATTCATCTGGATTTGTTTGATTGAAAAGGCTGTGTGACCTGCGACACAGAAGGCACAACCATTGGTTACGGCTGCCGTGATCTGCACCACTTCACGCTCAACGGGTGTCAGGCTGTTACGACGATTAATTGCTCCGACAGTTCTGTATGCTTCTAAAGCAGTGGGTGCATTAGCCAAGAGACCGATTAGGTTAGGAATATAGCCATTGTTATCTTTTTCTACTGTTTCAAGAACTTCTTTCACTTCTGCTGGTGCTGATTCGACTGTATGGATGGTAAATGTTGTCATTATAAAACCTCTTTTCATGTTGTTGAAACCTAGTCTATCACAGATTCTATACCGTGTATAATATATATTTTAAATTGCACTGATAGAAATTTTTTATGAAAGCAAAAAATCACACGCGATGTGTGATTTCATTATTTGTCAAAATACTTTTTAGTCTCAGCAAGAACGACTGGTGATAAGACTAAGAGGGCAATCAAGTTTGGCAGAGCCATCAAAGCGTTGACAATATCTGCGATAATCCAAACCATATCCAACTCGATAAATCCTCCCAACAAGACCATGAGTACAAAGACCACTCGATAGAGCCAGATAAAGCGAACGCCAAAGAGAAACTCAAAACAGCGTTCACCGTAGTAGTTCCAACCTAGAATCGTTGTAAATGCAAAGAGCACAAGGAAGATGGTCAAAAGGGCAGGTCCAAAGTGTGAAAAGACTGTTGAGAAGGCTGACTGAGTCAAGGCAACCCCATTTAAGTCACCACTCCAAACACCAGTCACCAAGATGGTCAAACCAGTCAGAGTACAGATAATGAGGGTGTCAATAAAGGTTCCTGTCATGGAAATCAAGCCTTGCTCTACCGGTTCATTTGTCTTAGCCGCAGCCGCTGCAATGGGAGCAGAACCCAAACCAGATTCGTTCGAGAAAACACCTCGCGCTACACCATTTTGAATAGCCATTCGAATGCTAGCCCCAGCAAAACCACCCACCGCAGCAACTGGACTAAAAGCCGATGTCAAGATTAAAGCGATTGTGGCAGGAATTTTTCCAATATTAAAGAAAATAACTGTAAGAGTTCCTAAAATATAGATGATAGCCATAAAAGGAACAACAGTAGTCGAAACCTTAGAAATGGACTTTAGTCCGCCAAAAACGGTAATCGCTACTAAGACAGACAAAACAAGAGCTGTGATAGCTGGCGAAATAGTCGTCGTATTTTGGATAGACTCTGTAATCGAGTTGACTTGGGTAAAGGTCCCGATTCCCAATAAAGCTACTAGCACACCTGCCAGGGCAAAGAAGATCGCAAGGGGACGCCACTTTTCTCCCATACCCAAAAGTATATAGTGCATGGGACCTCCTGCAACAGCACCGTTATCATCTTTAGTTCTGTATTTAATAGCTAATAAACCTTCCGCATATTTGGTTGCCATTCCAAAGAAAGCCGCCATCCACATCCAAAAGAGAGCCCCTGGGCCACCTACCTTGATAGCTGTCGCCACCCCAATAATATTTCCCGTACCAACTGTCGCTGCGAGTGCTGTACACAAGGCCGCAAAACTGGATACATCACCATGTCCCTTATCCTTGGTAAAAATAAGCTGGAAGGCCTTGGGCAGACGCAAAACCTGCAAAAGTCCTAGACGAGCAGTTAGGTAAATCCCTGTCCCGACCAAGAGAATCAAGAGGGGTGGGCCCCAAGCAAAAGCATCGATTGATTTAAGCAATTCTAACATTTCCTTCTCCTATCTTTTCAACCCCAAAAGAAAGAGCACATGCAAGATACATGTACTCTGGAATGCTTAGATAAATGCTAAAAAGCGGTCTATCCTAGCTCTGTCCTTTTACCTGAGAGTTTGAGCAGTTGCCTGCCTTGCCCCTTCGGTGCCTTTACGGTCTCTCCAGAGTTCCGTCCATTTACAGTCATGGAAAATCAAACGATTCGCCACTTCTATTAAACTTCATTCGGTGTTGGTATTTAATTGATTCTTATTTTACAAAAAATGTTGGCTTTTGTCAATGTGTTTATTAGTAAAAATGAGTTCAACAGTTTTTACTTTATAAAGCCCAGAATACTGCTATCCTTTAAAAGTGACAATAGTCGCGCCACTGCCTCCAGCATTTTGTGGGGCATAGCCGAAACTCTTGACATGCTTGTTTCTTTGTAGGTATTTGGTGACACCTTCACGGATGACACCTGTTCCGATACCATGGATGATATCTACTTGAGCCATATTATTAAGCAAGGCTTGGTCGATAAAGGCATCTAGCTCATTCATGGCCTCTTCATAACGTTTGCCTCGAAGGTCCAGTCTGGCTTGAGGTCCTCGACCAGAAGTTCGTTTCACGACATTGACCTGTTTCTTCTTGACTTGCTTTTCTTGCTGGGCTTGAACAAGGTCAAATTCTTTCTCTTCTAAGATCATCTTAATCAAGCCGACTTGGGCTTCCCAGCGGCCATCTTTGAGTTGACTGGTCAGGGTACCACGCTGTCCATAACTGAGAACCACGATATCATCTCCCACCTTTGGAGCACGTTTTTTCTTGGCCTTTTGAAGGACCTTGTTTTTAGACAAATCTACTTTTTCAGGAGCCAATTTTTTCAGCTTGGCCTTGGCTTCAATGATTTCGTGGGGCTTGAGTTGAGATTTACTGTGGAGATTTTTGAGAATCTGGTCACTTTCACTTAGGGCCATGTCCACAATCTCAGCAGCCTGTTCACGCGCCTTATTAAGTTCGGTTTCCTTTTCACGATTGAGTTCGTTGTAAAGTTTTTTGAGAGCACGGTTCATCTTGAGATTTTCTTGCTCCACCTCACGGATATTGTCCAAGCGTTTACGACTTTCAAGCGTCTGCTCTTCCAGTTGCTCAATAATCCGATTGACATCATTGTCCTGATCGACCTGCTGACTGGCATCCCCTACGATAACTTCAGATAGACCTAAACGTTTGGCAATCTCAAAGGCATTGCTTCGACCAGGAACTCCCTGCATAAAGCGATAGGTCGGGCGTAGAGTTGCAGTATCAAACTCCATGCTGGCATTTTGCACAAAGGCTGTCTCAATACCGTAGGCCTTGAGTTCTGGATAGTGGGTAGTCGCCATAGTCTTGACTTGACGAAGGCGAAGGTCTTCCAGAATAGCCATGGCAAGAGCAGCTCCTTCTTGAGGGTCTGTACCAGCCCCCAACTCATCCAAGAGTAAGAGTGAATGTTGGTTGACCTTGCCAAGAATACCCACAATATTGGTCATGTGGCTAGAGAAGGTAGACAAGCTCTGTTCAATAGATTGCTCATCGCCAATATCGGCAAAGATTTCTTCAAAAATACCAACACGACTTCCCTTATCTGCTAAAATCGGCAAACCGGACTGAGCCATAACCTGCGTCAAGCCTAGAGTTTTAAGCATGATGGTCTTCCCACCTGTATTGGGACCTGTAATGACAATCGCTGTTAAATCTTGACCAAAATGGACATCATTTGCAACGGCATTTTTGACCAAAGGATGGCAAACATGGAGCAGTTGAATCTCTTGATTTTCTGACAGCTTAGGAACGACTGCTTGCCTTTCTTGGATAAAGCGGACCTTGGCACGAATCAACCAGATGGCCGATAATCCAAGCATCATTGGCAGTCTCAGCCGCATGAGGGCGAATACGCTCCGAGATTTCTTGGAGAATGCGAAGCATTTCATAACGCTCATCTGCTCGCAAACTGGCAATTTCTTCGCTCAGTTTGATCACCTCACGGGGTTCGATATAGACGGTATTTCCACTAGCAGAAATATCATGAACGACACCTGCAATTTTATTACGGTAGGTATTTTTGACTGGTAAAACCTGACGGCCATTTCTGCTGGCAACGATTACTTCTGTCAACATCTGCGCTTTTTGCTTGAGCAGATCCTGTAAAACATCGCGTACCTGACTTTCGCTATCATGGATTTTCCGACGGATGCGCGCCAATTCTTCACTGGCAAAATTTTCAATGAAACCTGCATCATTAAAAGCTTGGAGATTTCCTTGTAATTGCGGAAAATCATGTAATTTCTCAAACCAAAGGGCTAATTCTTCCAAACTGATATTTTCCAGATTGGCATAAAAACTTTGCAGTTCTCGGCTAGAGAGGAGCACGCGCTTCAAGAGTAGGAACTCCTCGATATTGAGGTCTGCTCCCATCTCCAACCGCTTGCAGACTCCTGCAATTTCCTTGGTTGCAAGAATGGTAAAATGCGGTTGCTCGACAAAGAGAGCCTGCATTTCCTTCATCTCAGCAAAAGCCTGTTTGATTTTATCTGCTTTGGCAGTCGGAGCCAACTGTCTCAATTGCTCTAATCCCTGCTCGGTCAACAAATGAGATTCAAACAAGGCCTTAACCTTATTGAACTCTAATGTTTCTAATATTTTCTTATTCATCTTTATTTCCTTGTCTTTGAATGTCTAGGTGTATGATACTCAATAAAAATCAAAAAGCAAACTAGGAAGCTAGCCACAGGTTGCTCAAAACAGTGTTTTGAGGTTGCAGATGGAAGCTGACGTGGTTTGAAGAGATTTTCGAAGAGTATTAGCTTTTTACATTCTGATAGATTCGAGTCAAATCTGTAAACAAAGGGCTAGGAAAACTCCTGCCCTTTTTATCCGATTAAATTTGTCACCCAGATTTGTTTGAGCCAACTGGTTGTTACTGGTATACTCTGGATGATGTGTTTTGCGACGATACTCTTTTCAAGAGGATTTTGTATAGCTGCCATGGGGATGGTCGCCAAGATTGTCAAAGCCATTTGCAAGACAAATAAGGTCACCAACATGGACAAGATACCTGCTGAAACTTGGAACAACTTACCACCCAGTTTTTTACTAGGAAGTAAGTGTAAAAGAAGACCAAGCAAACGACCGATGCTATAGACAATCCCAAATACAAGCAAGTAGCCGATACCTGCATAAAAGACCTTATCTAACTGAAAGAGTTGATCCGATGGGAAAAAGAAAGTTCCCTGACCTTCCTGCGGATTTGCATAAGGGACCAACAAATGAAATTGCTCACCAAGTCCCTTATAAAACTGGCCAGCCACAAAAGCCGATGCCATAGCTGAAATCAGGTAATAAACCTGTAAGAGCAGGCCTCTCCGATAACCGATATAAAATCCCCAAGCCAAGACCAATAGAAGAAGGAGTGAAATCATAAGGAATCCTCAATCTTGCTCTGTTCTTGCTTGCAAGTCACAAGCTTGTGACGGAGTTCTTCTAATTCTTGCTCCTTATCATCAAATTCAATCTCACGGCTGAGCTGAGTCGATAAACAGTTGACCGCCAACAAAAGAGCGATTGTTTCATCATCTGCACTAGGCATTTGTTCTTTAATTGCTTGGTATTTTTCTGTTGCAACCTTGGCGATTTCCTCCATAAAAAGGTTATCATGTTCGCTTGTCAAGGTTAATGATTTTTTCCCGAATGTAAATTTGAATCGATTTAGATTTGCCATAAAATTCACCTCACGATATTATACCAAAATTCGCTAATTTTGTCAGTTTTTACAAATTTGCCTGCTTTTATGGTACAATAGAAACTATGGCAAGTATAACACTCACACCTAGTGAAAAGGAGATTCAGGCTTTTCTTGAACACTACCAAACCAGTCTGGCTCCCAGTAAAAATCCCTATATTCGCTACTTTTTGAGACTACCTCAAGCAACGGTTTCTATCTATACTTCTGGAAAGGTCTTGCTTCAGGGTGAAGGAGCTGAGAAGTACGCCTGTTTCTTTGGCTATCAAGTTGTAGAGGAAACCAGCGGACAAAATCTCCCTTTGATTGGGACAGATGAGGTAGGGAATGGTTCCTACTTTGGTGGGCTTGCAGTTGTGGCTTCCTTTGTCACACCTGACCAGCATGCCTTCTTGCGAAAACTCGGTGTGGGGGATTCTAAGACTCTGACAGACCAAAAGATTCGTCAGATTGCTCCCATTCTCAAGGAAAAAATCCAGTACCAGGCACTCCTTCTCTTACCAAGCAAGTACAACGAGGTCATCGGAGACCGCTACAACGCTGTTTCGGTTAAGGTTGCCCTCCATAATCAGGCTATCTATCTCCTTCTTCAAAAAGGCATTCAGCCTGAGAAAATTGTGATTGATGCCTTTACCAGTGCTAAAAATTATGACAAGTACTTGGCACAAGAGACCAATCGTTTCAGCAATCCTATCAGCTTAGAAGAAAAGGCTGAGGGCAAATACTTGGCTGTCGCAGTTTCTTCTATCATTGCGCGTGATCTCTTTCTAGAAAATCTTGAAAATCTGGGACGAGAGCTGGGCTATCAACTTCCAAGTGGAGCTGGAACGGCTTCTGATAAGGTGGCTAGCCAGATTTTGCAAGCCTATGGTATGCAAGGACTCAATTTCTGCGCCAAATTGCACTTTAAAAATACTGAAAAAGCGAAAAAACGCTTAGAAAGGTAAGTTATGAATTCATTTAAAAATTTCTTAAAAGAGTGGGGATTGTTCCTCCTAATTCTGTCATTACTAGCTTTAAGTCGTATCTTTTTTTGGAGCAATGTTCGCGTAGAAGGGCATTCCATGGATCCTACCCTAGCGGATGGCGAAATTCTCTTTGTTGTCAAACACCTACCTATTGACCGATTTGATATCGTGGTTGCCCATGAGGAAGATGGAAATAAGGACATCGTCAAACGTGTCATCGGAATGCCTGGCGACACCATCCGTTACGAAAACGATAAACTTTATATCAATGATAAAGAGACAGATGAGCCTTACCTAGCTGACTACATCAAACGCTTCAAGGATGACAAACTCCAAAGCACATACTCAGGCAAGGGATTTGAAGGAAATAAAGGAACTTTCTTTAGAAGTATTGCTGAAAAAGCCCAAGCCTTTACAGTTGATGTCAACTATAATACCAACTTTAGCTTTACTGTCCCAGAAGGAGAATACCTTCTACTCGGAGATGACCGCTTGGTTTCGAGCGACAGCCGCCACGTAGGTACCTTCAAAGCAAAAGATATCACAGGGGAAGCTAAATTCCGCTTCTGGCCAATCACCCGTATCGGAACATTTTAAGAGACCTAAGAGGCCGAGAATCAAGAATCTCAGCCTCTTCTT
>AQTU01000032.1:0-20401 GCA_000385835.1 Streptococcus mitis 13/39
TTGATTAGTCGAATCAGAGAGCCAATAGTCAAGAAGAAGAGGCTGTAGGTAAAGAGATGCTCTAAGCCGATTTTCTGAGCCAGTCGGGTAGAAAATAGCGAGAAGAGGGTAAACATGAGGAGAGGAAGACTAGTTAGGACACCAAGCGAACTAACTTCTACTCCTAGCCCTTGCGAAATATCTCCCAAAATAATGGGTAAAACAGTAAAAGGAGTCCGCAAGGAAACACCAATCAGGATAATACCTGGAACAAAAAAGAGTGATTGCTTTTTCATATATTACCTCTTCTAGCTGATTTTAATAACAGCTTATTTTAAGGTTTTTTCCTTATAATGTCAAGTAAGGTTTTGGGCTTTCAAGATAAAAATGGGAAAGTCTTGAAAATTATGATAAAATAGTGGAAGGAAAAATTCAGGAGAGTAGTAGTGACTCAAAATGTTGAAAGTCTTCTCGTATCCATTGTAATCAGTGCATACAATGAAGAAAAATATTTGCCTGGTCTAATTGAAGACTTAAAAAATCAAAGCTATCCTAAAGAAAATATTGAAATTCTATTTATAAATGCTATGTCCACGGATGGGACCACAGCTATCATTCAGGAATTTATAAAAGAAGATACAGAGTTTAACTCAATTAGATTGTATAACAATCCTAAGAAAAATCAAGCTAGTGGTTTTAACTTGGGCGTTAAACATTCTGTAGGAGACCTTATTTTAAAAATTGATGCCCATTCAAAAGTTACTGAAAGTTTTGTAATGAATAATGTGGCTGTTATTCAACAAGGTGAATCTGTTTGTGGGGGACCTAGACCGACGATTGTTGAAGGAAAGGGAAAATGGGCAGAGACCTTGCATCTTGTTGAGGAAAATATGTTTGGTAGTAGCATTGCAAATTACCGAAATAGTTCTGAGGATAGATATGTTTCTTCCATTTTTCATGGGATGTACAAGCGAGAGGTTTTCCAGAAGGTCGGTTTAGTAAATGAGCAACTTGGCCGAACTGAAGATAATGATATTCATTATAGAATTCGAGAGCATGGTTATAAAATCCGTTATAGCCCAAGTATTCTATCTTATCAGTATATTAGACCAACATTCAAGAAAATGCTGTATCAAAAGTATTCAAATGGTTTGTGGATTGGCTTGACAACTCATGTTCAGCCTAAGTGTTTATCACTATTTCACTATGTCCCTTGTTTATTTGTTTTGAGTCTTGTGTTTAGCCTAGCATTGTTACCATTCACATTCTTATTTATAACTTTACTATTAGGTGCTTATTTTCTACTTTTATTACTGCTCACTTTTCTGACTTTATTAAAACATAAAAATGGATTTCTAATTGTGATGCCTTTTCTTTTATTTTCGATTCACTTTGCTTATGGCCTTGGGACGATTGTAGGTTTAATTAGAGGGGTTAAATGGAAGAAGGAGTACAAGGGAACGGTTATTTATTTGGAAAAATAAGCCAAATAAATTAAAATATGCTACAATAACAATATAGTAAAACTCTTTTGAGGAGGAGTAAATTCCTATGAATAAAAAACTCACAGATTATGTGATTGATCTGGTGGAAATTTTAAATAAACAACAAAAACAGGTTTTCTGGGGAATATTTGATATTTTGAGTATGGTGGTTTCCATCATTGTATCTTATATCTTATTCTACGGCTTGATTAATCCAGCACCTGTTGACTACATTATCTATACGAGTTTGGCCTTCCTGTTCTATCAATTGATGATTGGATTTTGGGGGTTGAACGCGAGTATTAGTCGTTACAGCAAGATTACGGATTTTATGAAAATCTTTTTTGGTGTGACTGCTAGCAGTATCTTGTCATATAGTATCTGCTATGCCTTCTTGCCCCTCTTCTCCATCCGTTTTATTGTGCTCTTTATCTTGTTGAGTACTTTCTTGATTTTATTACCACGGATTACTTGGCAGTTAATCTACTCTAAACGCAAAAAGGGAAGCGGTGATGGAGAACACCGTCGGACCTTCTTGATTGGTGCCGGTGATGGTGGAGCTCTCTTTATGGATAGTTACCAACATCCAACTAGTGAATTAGAACTTGTTGGTATTTTGGACAAGGATTCTAAGAAAAAGGGTCAAAAACTTGGTGGAATCCCTGTTTTGGGTTCATATGATGATCTGCCTGAATTAGCCAAACGCCATCAAATCGAGCGTGTTATCGTTGCGATTCCGTCGCTTGACCCGTCAGAATATGAACGTATCTTGCAGATGTGTAATAAGCTGGGTGTCAAATGTTACAAGATGCCTAAGGTTGAAACGGTTGTTCAGGGACTTCACCAAGCAGGTGGAGGATTCCAGAAGATTGATATCACAGACCTTTTGGGACGTCAGGAAATTCGTCTTGATGAATCGCGTCTGGGCGCAGAACTGACAGGTAAGACAATCTTAGTCACAGGTGCTGGTGGCTCAATCGGTTCTGAAATATGTCGCCAAGTTAGTCGCTTCAATCCTGAACGCATCGTCTTGCTCGGTCATGGGGAAAACTCAATCTACCTTGTTTATCATGAATTGATTCGCAAGTTCCAAGGGATTGATTATGTACCTGTGATTGCGGACATTCAAGACTATGACCGCCTCTTGCAAGTCTTTGAGCAGTACAAGCCAGCTATTGTTTATCATGCGGCTGCTCACAAGCACGTTCCTATGATGGAGCGCAATCCAAAAGAAGCCTTCAAAAACAATATTCGTGGAACTTACAATGTTGCTAAGGCTGTTGATGAAGCTAAAGTACCTAAGATGGTTATGATTTCGACAGATAAGGCGGTTAATCCACCAAATGTTATGGGAGCAACCAAGCGCGTGGCGGAGTTGATTGTCACTGGCTTTAACCAACGTAGCCAATCAACCTACTGTGCAGTTCGTTTTGGAAATGTTCTTGGTAGCCGTGGTAGTGTGATTCCAGTCTTTGAACGTCAGATTGCTGAAGGTGGTCCTGTAACGGTGACAGATTTCCGCATGACCCGTTACTTTATGACTATTCCAGAAGCTAGCCGTCTGGTTATCCATGCTGGTGCTTATGCCAAGGATGGGGAAGTCTTTATCCTTGATATGGGCAAACCAGTCAAGATTTATGACTTGGCCAAGAAAATGGTCCTTCTAAGTGGACACACCGAAAGCGAAATTCCAATCGTTGAAGTTGGAATCCGCCCAGGCGAAAAACTTTACGAAGAACTCTTGGTATCAACCGAACTTGTTGATAACCAGGTTATGGATAAGATTTTCGTTGGTAAGGTTAATGTCATGCCTCTAGAAGCCATCGATCAAAAGATTGAAGAGTTCCGCACTCTTAGTGGAGATGATTTGAAGCAAGCTATTATCGCCTTTGCCAATCAAACAACCCACGTTGAATAAAAAAGAAAAACGCATATTATCAGGTCTGAAGAACCTTGGTAATATGCGTTTTGTTATGTAGAGACTTGCTCCATTTTCTTCTGAAATGGGGTTGTCGCCCAGTTTATATTATTGAAAATACTCCAAAACTTCTATGGGTTTGTGAGCGATATAATCAGGCTGATAGTTTAGTAGATCTGCTTGCTCTCCAAATCCCCAAGTGACGGCCAATTTCTGAATGCCTGTTTCTTGAGCTCCCAGCATATCAAACTTGGTATCTCCGATGATGATGGCTTGTTCCGGTGCTAGTTGATGTGTCTGCAAGGCTTGGCGAATGACATCTGCCTTATGGGGTGCTTCAGGGCTGGAACCATAAATGCCATCAAAGAAATGATAGATTCCCAAGTTTTTAGTCATGTCTTGAGCGGTAGGGGTATTCTTCGTAGTGGTGATGTAGAGAGGGTAATTCTTAGATAGTTCTTGAAGTAATTCTACAATCTGAGGGAAGAGCTGAGCTTCATGGATGCCTTTCTCCTTATAGTAAGAACGGTATATCTGGCAGTCTCAGAAATTTGGTGTTTGGGGAGGCAGGTCGCAAAACTACTTTCGAGAGGTGGTCCCATAAAACCACGAATAGTTTTGGCATCAGGACTAGGCACCCCCAGCTCCTTAAAAGTATGAGTAAAGGCATTGTGAATCCCGATAGAACTGTCAACGAGGGTTCCATCCAGATCGAAAAAAATCGATGTGATAGAGGTCATGGTTTCTCCTATTTGATAAACTTATTCTCCGAAAATTTCTTTTTGGAGGCGACGACCAGTAGGGGTGGCAGCGAGTCCACCTTCAGCTGTTTCACGAAAGGCAGTTGGCATGCTTGCTCCTACTTGGTACATGGCATCGATAACTTCATCCACAGGAATTTTAGATTCGATCCCTGCCAAGGCCATGTCTGCTGCGATGAAGGCAAAGCTAGCTCCCATGGCATTGCGTTTGACACAGGGAACTTCAACCAAACCGGCAACAGGGTCACAGATGAGGCCTAGCATATTTTTAATGACAAAGGCAATGGCTTGACTGGCCTGATAAGGTGTTCCACCTGCAGCCAGAGTCAAGGCTGCAGCACTCATAGCAGAGGCCGAACCAACCTCGGCCTGACAGCCACCCTCAGCACCTGAGATAGAGGCATTGTTTGCGATGACTAGTCCAAAGGCACCGGCAGCAAAGAGGAAATCCAGCTGTTGCTCGTGGCTGAGGTCTAATTTTTCAATAGCAGCTGTTAGAACTGAGGGCAGACAGCCAGCACTTCCTGCGGTCGGAGTGGCACAAACCAAGCCCATTTTGGCATTGTGTTCATTGACTGCGATGGCGTTTCGGGCAGCAGAGAGAATCGTGTAATCTGACAGAGTTTTTCCGTTTTTAATGTAGTGGTCCAATTTGACAGCATCTCCACCTGTCAGGCCACTACGAGATTTATTTTCATTGAGGCCAAGTTCGACAGAGGCTTTCATGACTTCCAGATTGCGTTCCATGAGAAGGAAGACTTCTTCACGTTCGCGACCGGTCAATTCAAACTCTGTTGTAATCATGAGTTCTGCGACATTTCCTTGAAAGTCCAGATCTGCTTGCTCGACCAATTCTTTGATAGAATAAAACATGCTTCCTCCTATTTAAAGAAATTGACATTGTGGAGATGAGGGATTTTTCGAATTTCTTCGATGGCTTCATCACAGTTGCGACTGTCAACTTCGATAATCATAATGGCTTTTTCACCAGCTTTTTCACGAGTAACATTCATCTGGGCGATATTGATATCATAGCGGGAAAGTGCCTCTGTTACGAGGGCAATCATACCTGGAATATCTTGATGAACAATGATGATAGTCGGTGTATTCATATTGAGAGAGACGGCAAAGCCATTGAGTTCGGTTACCTGAATATTTCCTCCACCGATAGAAATACCAGTCACACTGATGGTTTTGTGAGCATTTTTGACGGTAATTTTAGTGGTGTTTGGATGAGGAGCATTGCTGTCTTTCTGAATGGTCCAGACAATCTTGATGCCACGCTTATGGGCAATTTCCAGACTATTTGGGATTTCAGGATCATCTGTATCCATGCCCAAAATACCTGCAACAAGGGCTAGGTCTGTCCCGTGGCCACGATAGGTCTTGGCAAATGAGTTAAAAAGTTGGAATTCGACTTCTGTCGGAGTATCATCAAAAATGGAAGAGACAATCTTCCCAATACGAACAGCACCAGCGGTATGGCTACTAGATGGGCCAATCATAACTGGTCCGATGATATCAAAGACAGATTGAAAACGAAGTGATTTCATCAGTTTCCCCTTATAAAAATTCTTATCTCTATTATATCAAAGAATGAAGGTCTTGGCTTTAATTGTGGATGAAAACCTTTTTACACTACAAATAGCATAAAAAAGCATCTTTTGTAACAAAAAATAGCTTATTTAGGGAAATAAAAAATAATTTTGTAATATTTCTACATAAAAGTGTCAAGAAACGGTAATATTTAAAGGGTATGATAGAACTATAGAAAGAAGGAGAATTTTCAAATATGAAATCAACAACTAAAAAGATTAAAACAACTCTTGCAGGAGTAGCTGCATTGCTTGCAGTATTTGCTCCATCATTTGTGTCTGCTCAAGAATCATCAACTTACACTGTTAAAGAAGGTGATACACTTTCAGAAATCGCTGAAACTCACAACACAACTGTTGAGAAATTGGCAGAAAACAACCATATCGACAACATTCATTTGATTTATGTTGGTCAAGAGTTGGTTATCGATGGCCCTGTAGCACCTGTTGCAACACAAGCGCCAGCTACTTATGCGGCACCAGCTGCTCAAGATGAAACTGTTTCAGCTCCAGTAGCAGAAACTACAGAAGTAGCAGAGGAAGCAGCTCCAGTGGCAAGCGCACCTGCAGCAGAAGAAGCAGTTGCTTCAACAGAAGCTTCAGCACCTGCTGTAACTGTAAGCGGATCTGAAGCAGAAGCTAAAGAATGGATCGCTCAAAAAGAATCAGGCGGTAGCTACACAGCTACAAATGGACGTTACATCGGACGTTACCAATTGACAGATTCATATTTGAACGGTGACTACTCAGCTGAAAACCAAGAACGTGTAGCAGATGCCTATGTTGCAGGACGTTACGGTTCATGGTCAGCCGCTAAAAACTTCTGGCTTAACAACGGCTGGTATTAAGAAATAACGAACAGAATAATATGAAAAGGTCGAGGAAATTCCTCGACTTTTTCATATTTCTTTCGGTTGATAATAGGTCTCCACTTCTTTTTTGAGAAAGGCTAGAATGGAAGTTTCATCGGTCAGCTCCAGAAGAGAGAACCCTTTTTGGATAAGTTTAGCATCATCCCTACAAATCCCAATACGGACATAGCAGATAGCAAGCATATCGTAGCTTTTCTTGTTCTTTGCATCCTCTAGTAAAGTATAGCAGATTTGTTGACACATGTTTTTGTCTTGATGGTATAAGTAAATGGTGGAAAGGTTGAGTAGGATTGCCATTCGCAAGTCATATAAATGTTGATAGTTTTTATAGACTTCCAAGCGTTGCAAGATTTTTTCAGTGATGAGATGGAGGTGTTCAATAGGAAAGCTGAAAAGGATGGTATTGAGGATTTTTAGGTCACTTTCATACCATGTATCTTGTTTTTCAATTTTTTCCCAAAGTTTTTTGACAGTTTGTTTCACTTGGTCTGACAGTTTCTCTGTACCATGTTGACGAATATGAATGACAACTTCAAGCATATCCCTGATTTCTTCTATAGGCAGGTCGTGATGGGTCTTGAGATAGTTTTGGCATGTTTCAAAAAAATCAACTAGACTACTGCCACCAATGATGGAATTCATATTGAGATAAGTTTGCATGATTTCTGTCCGTTGGCTCGGCTGATAGAGATGGCAGATGTAGTCAAACTCTTCAAAACTCATATTGATTTGCCGGAGAAGGAACTCCATATTTTCATATTTGGGAGTTACCTTGCCACTTTCAATTTTTGATAAGCTGGTTCTTGAGAGAACTTCTCCACAGACCTCTTCTTGGGTCAATCCTTTTGACTCACGTATTTCTTTATAGACTTTTCCGAAATCATAACGCATGATTTACTCCTTTTCGTGAAAAAAGTTAACAAATAATAAAATCCTATTAAAAATATTGTATCATAGTAATATAAAAAGTAGAAAAGAAAACTAAAATAAGCTTGGTGTAATTTTAAGATGGGGGTAACGAGTACTATGATGTAGCTGGAAAAGAGGTGGAAAAATGTTTAAAAATAAGGAGCTTTTTCGAGTAGTCATGATATTTGGGATAGGGATTATCCTAATTTTAATGACACCAGTCTTATTTAAAGTTGTTATGGAACTATTTTCAAAATAAATAGGCCTCTGCTTTAAGTGGAGTAGTGAATCAGGAGGTTAAGTGATGAACTACAATGTAAAATATCTCTTATCAGGAATATTTATTATAGTCTTTATAGGTTTCCTAGTCTGGATGCGTTATTTTAATCAGAAGAAGGAAGAAGAGCATTCGGATGTGTCTTTTGAAGCGAGATTAGATAGTGAGGTTAAGACATTATATAAACAACTAGGATTGGGTGAGGAGCCTCATTATTTCTTAGCCTATCGCTACCTACATCCCTGGTTTAATTTGGCGATTTTACCACCAACAGTTGAAATTTTCTTAACTAAAATAGCGCTGGTGATGGTGACTCCAGATGAACTACTGATAAGAAATCTTGGGAATGGGATGACTTTCACAAGTGAGCACCATCGTGACTTGCGACAAGGACTTATCCGCATTCCAAAATCAGAGATGAAAGAATTTGAGATTCGCAACTGGAAAAGAGTTTTTATATTTGGCGATTTTTTGACAATTAAAACAAGCAACATAGCTATTATTTGCAGGTTAGAGATGATGGACTTCAAAAAGGAAGTCTTTCTACCAAACACTTCTCCGACTTGAAACGACAAGATTTTCTCGGATTATTGACAGATAAACGGACATTTTGATAGACGATTGCTCAAAAAACTAACCTCTAAACATTCAAAAACCACACAGTGTTTTTTCAACTTGATTGTGTTCAAGACTGAAATCACTGTGTGGTTTTATTTGGAAGTTAGTTTTTGCTAGCCTTTTATATACTTTATTCGATAAAAGACAATTTTTAAATAGTAGTAATAACAGATTGCTTACGGCTGACGAGATTCTGGAGTTTCTCCAGCTGAATTAGTGCGATTATTACTGTTAGTATCGCGAACCTCGGCATTATTACTATTATTATTGGTATTCGTATCTCCTTGGGTTCCTGCAGTATCAGTAGCTTGATCTCGTGTATTGACAGCAGTATTTCCCCCACTTCTAGCACTATCAGATGAATATTGCTCGCTTACAGGTGCTTGTGAATTATATCTGTTCCCATTTGACTCAGTATAGCTTGGGGTGTAGCTACCTCCTTCTGAAGAATAGCTTTCTCTTCCCTCAACGTTACTAGTCGTTTCTGTTTCTTTTTTATTAGACTTTTGTTCTTCTTCTTTTTTGGTCAAGACTTCAACTTGCTTTTGGAATTTAGAAATCAGTTCTTGAATGGGTTTTATTTTTTCATCAATAGTGGCTTGTTTGCTTGTGGAGTTGACACTTTTAATAATTTCTAGTATTTTTTGTAAGGAAGTGATGGCTGTTTCAAGTGCTTGTTTATCTTCAAACTGGCTATCGGATTCCTTTATATCCAATTTTAAAGCTTTTTCAGTATAATGATTAGTGATTTTATCGGCCGTAGAAGTAAGAAAATCTGTTAATGTCTTTTTGCCTTCATCAGAGGTCGGCTTTAATTCTTGAATTTTTTTCCAATCCTCTATAATCGTTTCAGAATCAATATTGAAGTTTTTAATAGCATTTTTTACTTGTTCGACATCTTGTCCATTCTTATGTTGTTTGCTGAGAGCGATATTTCCTCTCTCTGCTTGGATATGTTCTTGATGAATGACTAAACCTATTAAAAGTCCAAGACCTACAACAATAATGATAGTAAAAATAGTATTTTTTGATGTTAGAATATCTTTGTAGTTTTTCACAATCGTACTACGTACATGGATGGTAGTATCTTAAAGGGATCATGTACGACTTCCTCCTCATTACAGTATATCATTTTTAGCTTATTTTATAAATAAGTTTATAAGTAGAATCGAGATTTAACTGTTCATTGCCCTTTTTGTAATTATATTTCTGTTTCTATCAAATAGAATGTCAGATTATCAGCCTCTTTCTTGTCTTCTCCAACCAAGCGTGTTATAATGAATACTGCTCAAGCGACCTTCAATCGTTAAAGCACACACGACCTTCAATCGTGAATAAACGAATAGATGGGAGACTTACCATGAGTGATAACTCTAAAACACGTGTTGTCGTGGGGATGAGTGGTGGTGTTGATTCGTCGGTGACGGCTCTTTTGCTCAAGGAGCAGGGCTACGATGTGATTGGTATCTTCATGAAGAACTGGGATGACACAGATGAAAACGGCGTCTGTACGGCGACCGAAGATTACAAGGATGTGGCTGCGGTGGCAGACCAGATTGGCATTCCCTACTACTCTGTCAATTTTGAAAAAGAATACTGGGACCGCGTTTTCGAGTATTTCCTAGCGGAATACCGTGCAGGGCGCACGCCAAATCCAGACGTTATGTGCAACAAGGAAATCAAGTTCAAGGCCTTTTTGGACTATGCTATGACCTTGGGGGCAGACTATGTGGCGACTGGGCATTATGCTAGAGTAGCGCGTGATGAGGATGGAACAGTTCACATGCTTCGTGGTGTGGACAATGGCAAGGACCAGACCTATTTCCTTAGCCAACTTTCGCAAGAACAACTTCAAAAAACCATGTTCCCACTAGGACATTTGGAAAAGTCTGAAGTACGCAGACTAGCAGAAGAAGCAGGCCTTGCGACTGCTAAGAAGAAAGACTCGACAGGGATTTGCTTTATCGGAGAAAAGAACTTTAAAAATTTCCTCAGCAACTACCTACCAGCTCAGCCTGGTCGCATGATGACTGTGGATGGTCGCGATATGGGCGAGCATGCAGGGCTTATGTATTATACGATTGGTCAGCGTGGTGGACTTGGTATCGGTGGGCAACACGGTGGTGACAATGCACCTTGGTTCGTTGTCGGAAAAGACCTAAGTAAGAATATTCTCTATGTCGGACAAGGTTTTTACCATGATTCGCTCATGTCAACCAGCCTTGAGGCTAGTCAAGTTCACTTTACTCGTGACATGCCAGAAGAGTTTACGCTCGAATGTACGGCTAAATTCCGCTATCGTCAGCCTGATTCTAAGGTAACCGTACATGTCAAAGGAGACAAGGCAGAGGTCATCTTTGCAGAACCGCAACGCGCGATTACACCAGGACAGGCAGTTGTCTTTTACGATGGCGAAGAGTGTCTAGGTGGCGGTTTGATTGACAATGCCTACCGCGATGGACAAGTTTGTCAGTACATTTAGATTGACAAATTTTCTCAATTTGCTACAATAATAAAAGCAATAGAAATGATGGTCAAAGCTCATGGATGTTGCAGGCTTTTTTGTCCTGCACTTCTTTGGAGTTTTGACTGTTTTTGTGTCGTTTAAGGGAAAGGATAGGAATGACTCAACAAGACTTTCGGACAAAAGTAGGAAATACGGTTTTTGGTGTTCGGGCGACAGCTTTGATTCTTCAAAATCGTAAGCTTCTAGTCACCAAAGATGAGGGCAAGTATTATACTATCGGCGGTGCGATTCAAGTCAATGAAAGCACGGAAGACGCGGTAGTCCGTGAAGTGAGGGAAGAACTGGGTGTCAAAGCTCAAGCTGGACAGCTAGCTTTCGTAGTTGAAAATCGTTTTGAACAGGACGGTGTTTCTTATCACAATATCGAGTTTCATTATCTGGTGGATTTGCTTGAAGATGCCCCATTGACCATGCAGGAAGATGAGAAAAGGCAGCCCTGTGAGTGGATTGACTTGGATCAGCTCCAGAATATTCAACTAGTTCCAGCCTTTCTAAAAACAGCCCTACCAGAATGGGACGGCCAACTAAGACACATTCATCTTGAGAAATAGGAGAGAAACATGACATATAATTTTACTGAAGAATACGACATTATTGTAATTGGTGCGGGACACGCTGGGGTAGAAGCATCCCTAGCAGCTAGCCGTATGGGGTGTAAGGTCTTGCTTGCGACCATCAACATTGAAATGCTGGCTTTCATGCCTTGTAATCCTTCTATCGGTGGTTCTGCCAAGGGGATTGTCGTGCGTGAAGTTGATGCACTTGGTGGTGAAATGGCCAAAACCATTGACAAGACTTACATCCAGATGAAGATGCTCAACACAGGGAAGGGTCCAGCCGTTCGTGCCCTTCGTGCGCAGGCTGACAAGGAACTTTACTCTAAGGAGATGCGCAAGACGGTTGAAAATCAAGAAAATCTGACCCTTCGTCAGACCATGATTGATGAGATTTTGGTTGAAAACGGCAAAGTTGTCGGTGTTCGTACAGCGACCCATCAAGAGTATGCTGCTAAGGCTGTTATCGTGACGACAGGGACAGCCCTCCGTGGGGAAATCATCATCGGAGACCTCAAGTACTCATCAGGTCCTAACCACAGCTTGGCTTCTATTAACCTTGCTGACAATCTCAAGGAATTAGGACTCGAAATTGGTCGTTTCAAGACAGGAACCCCTCCACGTGTCAAGGCTTCTTCTATCAATTACGATGTGACAGAAATTCAGCCAGGAGATGAAGCGCCTAATCACTTCTCTTATACTTCACGTGATGAGGATTATGTCAAGGATCAGGTGCCATGCTGGTTGACCTACACCAATGGTACCAGTCATGAGATTATCCAAAACAACCTCCACCGTGCGCCTATGTTTACAGGTGTGGTCAAGGGAGTGGGGCCTCGTTACTGCCCATCGATTGAGGACAAGATTGTGCGCTTTGCGGACAAGGAACGCCACCAACTCTTCCTAGAGCCAGAAGGGCGCAATACAGAGGAAGTCTATGTCCAAGGACTTTCAACCAGTCTGCCTGAGGATGTCCAACGTGAGCTGGTTCATTCTATCAAAGGTTTGGAAAATGCAGAGATGATGCGAACAGGTTATGCCATTGAGTATGATATGGTCTTGCCTCACCAGTTGCGTGCGACTTTGGAAACCAAGAAAATCTCCGGACTTTTCACTGCTGGTCAGACAAATGGAACGTCAGGTTACGAAGAGGCAGCAGGCCAAGGGATTATCGCGGGTATCAATGCGGCTCTGAAAGTCCAAGGCAAGCCTGAGTTGATTCTAAAACGAAGTGACGGTTATATTGGGGTCATGATTGATGACTTGGTGACCAAGGGAACCATTGAACCCTACCGTCTATTGACCAGTCGTGCTGAGTACCGTCTCATCCTCCGTCATGACAATGCCGATATGCGTTTGACAGAGATGGGACGCGAGATTGGACTTGTGGACGATGAACGTTGGTCTCGATTTGAAATCAAGAAAAATCAATTTGACAATGAGATGAAGCGCCTAGACAGCATCAAACTCAAGCCAGTAAAGGAAACCAATGCTAAGGTTGAGGAGATGGGTTTCAAGCCTTTGACAGATGCAGTGACAGCCAAGGAATTCCTTCGCCGTCCAGAAGTTTCTTACCAAGATGTGGTGGCCTTCATCGGACCAGCTGCAGAGGACTTGGATGACAAGATTATCGAATTGATTGAAACAGAAATCAAGTACGAAGGCTATATTTCCAAAGCCATGGACCAGGTTGCCAAGATGAAACGCATGGAAGAAAAACGCATTCCAGCCAATATTGATTGGGATGACATTGATTCTATCGCGACCGAAGCCCGTCAGAAGTTCAAACTTATTAATCCAGAAACCATCGGCCAAGCCAGCCGTATTTCGGGAGTAAACCCAGCAGATATTTCTATTTTGATGGTGTATCTTGAGGGTAAAAATCGTAGTATTTCTAAGAATCAAGAAAAGAAAGCATAGAGAAAAACAGCTCCGAAAAATCGGGGCTATTTTCTTGCTTTATTCTTCATCTGGTGTGAGGATCATTGGGATGATGATCGGTTCACGTTCTGTATTTTCATAAAGGAAGGGGCGAATAGCGTTGACAATGGCACCATTGACAGATTGCACGCTAGCGTCCTTGTTTTTCAGTGCGATACGAATGGCATTGAAGAGGATGCGCTGGCTTTGGCGAATCAAGTCGCCAGACTCTCTCATGTAGACAAAGCCTCGACTGAGGATGTCTGGACCAGACAGAATCATCTGCGATTTGAAGTCAACAGTTGCGACTGCTAGAACGACACCGTCTTCAGATAGATCGCGACGATCTTTGAGGACAGCAGCACCGATTTCACCGATACGATTTCCATCTACATAGATGTCTTGGGCGTTGAAATGACCTGCTATACGAGCTGAGTCAGCAGTGAGGGCGAGCACATCACCATTGCTCATGATAAAGATATTGTCCTTCTCAACACCAGTATCCACCGCTAGTCCAGCGTGGACTTTTTGCATGCGGTATTCACCGTGGACAGGCATGAAGTATTTTGGCTTAATCAAGCGGAGCATGAGTTTTTGCTCTTGCTGGCCACCGTGTCCAGATGTATGGATATTGTTAACCTTACCGTGGATAACTTCGACACCAGCTTCAGAAATGATGTTAATCAGCTTGTTGACGCTTGTGGTGTTTCCAGGGATTGGGCTTGAAGAGAAGATAACCGTATCGCCGGGTTGGAGTTGCACCTGACGGTGGGTTCCGTTGGCGATACGAGAGAGGGCCGCCATAGGTTCACCCTGACTACCTGTACAGAGGATAAGAATCTCGCCTGCAGGGTAGTCTTTGATTTCATTTGGCTCGATAAAGGTTCCCTTAGGAGCTTTGATGTAGCCAAGCTCGATTCCGTTGACAATGGCCTTTTCCATAGAGCGACCAAAGACCGCAATCTTACGTCCAGTCTTAACAGCAGCTTCTGTTGCTTGCTGGAGACGGAAGATATTTGAGGCAAAGGATGCAAAGATGATACGTCCTTCAATGCCTTGGATAATCTTCATGATGGACTGGCCAACGACTTTTTCAGAGTTGGTAAAGGTTGGCACTTCCGCATTTGTTGAGTCAGAAAGAAGACAAAGCACACCTTCTTCACCAAGGGCAGCCATACGATGCAAGTCTGCAGGTTCTCCAACTGGAGTAAAGTCGAACTTGAAGTCACCCGTACAAACGATTTTCCCTTGAGGAGTATGAATGACAATTCCCAAAGGCTCTGGAATAGAGTGAGTCGTTCTAAAGAAAGTTGCCTTGAGATTTTTAAAGGTCAACTCAGTGTTGTGGTTGATTTCGTAAAGTTTAGCGTTGCGCAAGAGGCCGTGTTCTTCGAGTTTCCCCCGGATCAAAGCCAAGGCAAGTGGTCCAGCATAGATAGGGACATTTGCTTGCTTGAGCAGGAATGGAATCCCACCGATGTGGTCCTCGTGTCCGTGTGTGATCAAAACAGCCTTGACGCGGTCGATATTGTCCACGATGTAAGAGTAGTCAGGAATGACATAGTCGATACCCAGCAAGTCATCTTCTGGGAATTTAATCCCAGCATCTACGATGATAATCTCATCTTGGTATTCAATCCCGTAAGTGTTTTTCCCGATTTCTCCCAGACCACCGATGGCAAAAACGCCAACTTCTTCAGGTTTAAGAGTATAGGCCATATTAGAACTCCGTGATTTCGAAGGCGCCAGTTTCTTTTTCGTAATCTAGCAATTTGTCAGACAAGAGTTCGATATACTCGATATTGTACTCTGGGCGATTTTCTTCGACAAGTTGGCGAGCAGCGATACGGCCCTCAAGTTCTGAGCTGGCATCGATGTCTAGGTAAAGTGCGCGTGTTGTTTCACGACGTGGGCTACGTTCTTTTGTTTCTTGATAAAAAACTTTGTAAATCATATAGTTCCTTTCTATTTACAGGTCAGCTTATTCCAAACTTTTAGCAGAGATTTGCTTGATTTCATTCCATTTTGTGTCTAGATTGACCTTGATTCGTTACAATTATTTCAATTATACCACAAAATGAAAAATTAGTAAAAGACGGAAACGAGAAAGTCACAGGACGATTTCTTTAGTAAGCGTTTGCAAAAATAAAGAAAATATGTTATTTTGATAATGGAAATGAGTTTTATTGTTTGTCATAATTCCATATAGATTTTAAGTCAAGGAGGTTGCCCTATGTATAACTTATTTGCTTTTGCTATCGGAGCTCGCTTGGTAGCTTTTATTGTTTTTGTTGCTTGCGTTTATGCGGGGAATCTTCTGTTTGCCAAACTGGAACGACGACAAACCAAGTTCTTGTGGAAAATTACCTTTGTGACTCTCTACTCGCTTTTTCTCCTCCTCGTAACCTATGTCGTTTGGTTTGTATTTTACTTTGGATTAAATGCTTAGATGCCCTGCTTATGCTGGGGCTTTTTGTTTGGGAATAAAGAAAATTCCCATGTGCCAGCTTTTGTAGTATAATAGTAAGCAGACAAAAAGATAGGAATGTGTTATGAAAGTATTAGCTTTTGATACGTCTAGCAAGGCTCTTTCTCTCGCTATTTTAGAGGACAAGCAGGTTCTTGCTGAGACGACGATTAATATTAAGAAAAATCACAGTATTACCCTTATGCCTGCCATTGATTTTTTGATGGCAAGTTTGGATTGGAAACCCGAGGATTTGGATAGAATCGTGGTGGCGGAAGGACCAGGTAGCTACACAGGCTTGCGAATTGCGGTGGCAACTGCCAAAACTCTGGCTCATACTCTGAACATCGAGTTAGTTGGTATGTCTAGCCTCTTGGCTCTGGTGCCATACCAACAAGAAGGCTTGTTCGTCCCTTTGATGGATGCGCGTCGCAACAATGTTTACGCAGGATTTTATGAAAATGCCAAACCTGTCATGCCAGAAGCGCACCTGCCTTTTGAGCGAGTGATTGAGTTAATCAAGGGGGCTAGTCAGGTAACCTTTGTTGGAGAAGTTGGCCCCTTTGTGGAGCAAATTCAAGAACACTTGCCAAGGACTAATTACAAAGAAACCTTGCCTAATGCAGCCAATCTTGCTCTTTTGGCTTGGGACAAGGAAGCAGACTCCTTGCATGATTTTGTGCCGAATTACCTCAAACGAGTCGAGGCTGAGGAAAACTGGCTCAAGAATCACACCGAATCTGGCGAGTCTTACATTAAACGCCTATGATAGAAATCAAACGAACTCAACAGCAACCTGATCTGGCTCAAGCCATCTACGCTGTTATGGCAGCTGTTTACCCAGTCAGTCCTTGGACGCTGGAACAAATCCAAGCAGATTTGTCCCAAGATCAGACTTGGTATGCTCTAGCTTATGCTGGGGCAGAAGTGATTGGATTTCTAGCTGTACAGGAAAATATCTTTGAGGCAGAAGTCTTGCAAATCGCTGTTAAAGGAGACTATCAGGGTCAGGGAATTGGGTCAGCCTTGTTTGCTCAATTGCCGACAGACAAGGAGATTTTCCTCGAAGTCAGAAAGTCAAATCAACGAGCGCAAGCATTTTATAAGAAAGAAAAGATGGCAGTCATCGCTGAGCGAAAGGCCTACTACCATGATCCAGTCGAGGACGCTATCATCATGAAGAGAGAAATAGATGAAGGATAGATATATTTTAGCATTTGAGACATCCTGTGATGAGACCAGTGTCGCCGTCTTGGAAAACGACGATGAGCTCTTGTCCAATGTCATTGCTAGTCAAATTGAGAGTCACAAACGTTTTGGGGGCGTAGTGCCGGAAGTAGCCAGTCGTCACCATGTTGAGGTTATTACAGCCTGTATCGAGGAGGCGTTAGCCGAAGCAGGGATTACCGAAGAGGACGTGACAGCTGTTGCGGTTACTTATGGACCGGGCTTGGTCGGAGCCTTGCTAGTTGGCTTGTCAGCTGCTAAGGCCTTTGCTTGGGCTCATGGACTTCCGCTGATTCCTGTTAATCACATGGCCGGTCACCTCATGGCCGCTCAGAGTGTGGAGCCTTTGAACTTTCCCTTGCTAGCCCTCTTGATTAGCGGTGGACACACGGAGTTGGTCTATGTTTCGGAGGCTGGTGATTACAAGATTGTTGGGGAAACGCGAGATGATGCGGTTGGTGAGGCTTATGATAAGGTCGGCCGTGTCATGGGCTTGACCTATCCTGCAGGTCGTGAGATTGATGAGCTAGCCCATCAGGGGCAGGATATTTATGATTTCCCTCGTGCCATGATTAAGGAGGATAATCTGGAGTTTTCATTCTCAGGTTTGAAATCTGCCTTTATCAATCTTCACCACAATGCTGAGCAAAAGGGAGAAAGCTTGTCCACAGAGGATTTGTGTGCTTCCTTTCAAGCAGCTGTCTTGGATATTCTTATGGCAAAAACCAAGAAGGCCTTGGAAAAATACCCTGTTAAAACCCTGGTTGTGGCAGGTGGCGTGGCAGCCAATAAAGGCCTCAGAGAACGTCTAGCAACTGAAATCACAGATGTCAAGGTCATCATTCCACCTCTGCGTCTTTGCGGAGACAATGCAGGTATGATTGCCTATGCCAGCGTCAGCGAGTGGAACAAAGAAAACTTTGCAAACTTGGACCTCAATGCCAAACCAAGTCTTGCTTTTGATACGATGGAATAAAATGGAGTCTGTCTGATTACAATCAGCAGACTTTTTTCTCCTTCCTGAATGTGTTATAATAGTCCATGCTATGGCTGGAGCCTTTTCAGCCCATTTATTAAGACAATACGAGGAGAAAGATGAAAGAAAAAGGATTTTGGGAGGGAGCGCAGGCAGCCATGCCAACGGCCCTTGGTTATGTCAGTATCGGGCTTGCCTGTGGGATTATCGGTGCGCCCTATGTGACACCTGTTGAGATGGGCTTGATGAGCCTCTTTGTTTATGCCGGGAGTGCCCAGTTTGCCATGCTGGCACTAATTGCGGTTCAAGCACCTGTAGCAGCTATTGCTATGACGGTTTTTCTAATCAATTTGCGTCTCTTTTTGTTGAGCTTGCACGCATCGACTTATTTTCGTCATACTAGTCTCTGGCAAAATATCGGTATGTCTAGTCTCTTGACGGATGAGACTTACGGCGTTTTGATGGGTGAATTGGCCCATACAGACAAGGTCAATCCTATGTGGATGCACGGAAACAATCTCAACAGCTATGTGGCTTGGTTTGTGGGAACAGTTGTCGGAACGGCTCTGGGTGGTCTGCTGCCAAATCCAGAAATCTTTGGCTTGGATTTTGCTCTGGTTGGGATGTTCATTGGAATTTTTGCTTCGCAATTCCAGATTATGCAAAGACGGATTCCTGTCCGCAATCTGCTTATTATTCTAGCAGTTGTTGCGGTGTCCTTCTTTTTACTCTTGACAGTGGTGTCTCAGTCACTAGCTGTTCTGTTTGCGACCTTGCTAGGTTGTACAATGGGGGTGGTTTTAGATGGTCAGTAAGTATCTTTTATTAGCAGTTATTTTCTCTGGCTTGGTGACGTGGATTCCCCGTATGATTCCCTTCATCTTGGTCAAGTATAAGGGCTTGCCTGCAATCGTTGAGCGTTTTTTGAAGTTCTTGCCGGTTTCTATTATCTTTGCCTTGATTCTGTCAAGCGTAGTAACAGGTAAGGTTGGGAGTTTTCCTCAAATTAAATGGCTAGACTTCTTAGCCGTCTTTCCAACGGCTTGGGTAGCCTTTCGCTACCGCAATCTAGTCGGAACGGTTCTCTTTGGAGTGGTCTTAATTGCAGTCTTGCGTTTGGTCTTTTAATACTCTTCGAAAATCAAATTCAAACCACGTCAGCGTCGCCTTACCGTATATATGTTACTGACTTCGTCAGTTCTATCTACAACCTCAAAGCAGTGCTTTGAGCAACCTACGGCTAGCTTCCTAGTTTGCTCTTTGATTTTCATTGAGTATAAATCAGCCATAAAGAAAACCTATCACAGAGATAGATATCATATAATGGCGTAAATGCTCTTTTTCTGTTAAGATTATAAGGTATTCTATTTTGGAGGAAATGACATGAAAAAAATCGTTAAATACTCATCTCTTGCTGCCCTAGGGCTTGTTGCTGCAGGTGTGCTTGCGGCTTGCTCAGGTGGTGCTAAGAAAGAAGCAGCAGCTAGCAAGAAAGAAATTATCGTTGCAACTAATGCTACACCAAAACCATTCAACTATGAAGAAAATGGCGAATTGACTGGTTACGAAATTGAAGTGGTTCGAGCTATCTTTAAAGACTCTGACAAGTATGATGTCAAGTTTGAGAAGACAGAGTGGTCAGGAGTCTTTGCAGGACTTGATGCTGACCGTTACAATATGGCTGTTAGCAACATCAGCTACACTAAAGAACGTGCTGAAAAATACCTTTATGCAGCTCCAACTGCTAAAAACCCTAACGTTCTTGTAGTGAAAAAAGATGACCCTAGCATCAAATCGCTTGATGATATCGGTGGAAAATCAACAGAAGTTGTTCAAGGGACAACATCTGCTAAACAGCTAGAAGACTACAACAAACAACATTCAGATAATCCAACTGTCCTAAAGTATACTAAAGCGGACTTCCAACAAATCATGGGACGCTTGAGCGATGGCCAGTTTGACTACAAGATTTTTGATAAAATCGGTGTTGAAACAGTCATCAAGGACCAAGGTTTGGACAACTTGAAAGTTATTGAACTTCCAAGCGACCAACAACCTTACGTTTACCCACTTCTTGCCAAAGGTCAAGATGAGTTGAAAACATTTGTAGACAAACGTATCCAAGAACTCTACAAAGATGGAACGCTTGAAAAATTGTCAAAACAATTCTTCGGAGACACTTATTTACCAGCAGAAGCTGATATTAAATAATTTCTTGAAATCATCCATTCGGAATAAGATGGGTGATTTCTCAGTTTTTAGGGATATAGTTTTAAACTATATATCTGGCTATCTAATAACAATTTGTGAAATCAAA
>AQTU01000033.1:0-18949 GCA_000385835.1 Streptococcus mitis 13/39
AGGAGTTGTACCTTCTTCAGTAGTTGTTCCTGGAATTACATTTCCATCTTTATCTTTGAACACTGTTGTTACTTTTTCGTAGATGTATTCTGTATCTCCATTTGGAAGCTTCTTAGTTTCCACTACTTTGTATCCTGGAACCTCTTTTGGAGTTTTAGCTGAAGTTGTTCCTTCTTCTGTTTCTGTTCCTGGAATTGGGTTACCGTTTTTATCTAAGTGTTTTGTAGTTACTGGTTCGTAAACGTGTTCTGTGTCTCCATTTGGAAGTTTCTTAGTCTCTACGAATTTGTATCCTGGAATATCTTTCTTAGGAGTTGTTCCCTCCTCAGTTTCTGTTCCTGGAATTGTACGTCCTTGTGAATCTACGAATGATGTCGTTACTTTTTCGTATACATATTCTGTATCTCCATTTGGAAGTTTACGAGTTTCTACTACTTTGTATCCTGGAAGTTCTTTAGAAGTTTTAGCTGGTGTTGTTCCTTCTTCTGTTGTTGTTCCTGGAATTGGGTTACCGTTCTTATCTACGTGTTTAGTTGTTACTGGTTCGTAGATGTGTTTAGTGTTACCTTTTTCATCAGTTTCAGTCTTCACAAGTTTGTATCCTAAGATTTTTTCTGATGGATTCTTACCATCTTTAGATGGAACTAACTCTTTACCATTCTTATCAACAAATACTGTATCAGGACGAACTGTTGGTGTGTAAGAAGCTTTGATTGTCTTACCATTCTTATCTTTACGTACAACTTCTACTGGAGTAGCTTTTCCTACGAAGTTTGGTTCTGGAGTGAATGTTACTTTACCATCTTTATCGATTGTGTAAGTTCCTTCTCCTGGTACTTTCTTCTCAGTTGATCCATCTTTAAATGTTGGGGCTACTGTAGTGTCTACATCACCTTTGAATACTGGAGTATTAGATTGAGGTTGTCCTTTAGCACCTTCAGATACTACGTTTTCTGTAGTTGTTTTACCTAATACTGTTGGTGTGTATTTAGCTGTTACTGGAGTTCCGTTTTCGTCAACACGTTTAACTGTTACACCTTTAGCTTGACCTACGAAGTCTTTTTCTGGAGTGAATGTTACTTTACCGTTCTTATCGATTGTGTAAGTTCCTTCTCCTGGTACTTTCTTCTCAGTTGTTCCATCATCAAATGTTGGAGCTACTTTTTCATCGATTGGTACTGTTACAGTTTTACCGTTTACTTTAGTAGTTCCTGGTGTGAATACTGGAGTTTCTGATTGAGGTTGTCCTTTTTCACCGATTGATGTTACGTCTTTACCTGTTGGAGTTACTGGTAATACTACTGGAGTGTAAGTAGCTGTTACTGGTGTTCCATTTTTGTCAACACGTTTAACTGTTACACCTTTAGCTTGACCTGTGAAGTCTTTTTCTGGAGTGAATGTTACTGTTCCGTCTGGATCTACTGTGTAAGTTCCTTCTCCTGGTACAACTTTTTCAGTTGAACCATCTTCGAATGTAGCAGGTTTAGTATCATCTAGGTCAACAGTTTTTTCTACACCGTTAACTGTTGTTTTTCCTGGTGTAAATACTGGAGTTCCAGTTTGTTTAGCACCTTGAACATCAGTTGTAGTTACACCTTTTGCTTTTGGTGTTACTGGTTTAACTGTTGGTGTGTATTTAGCTGTTACTTCTGTACCGTTTTTATCAACACGTTTAACTGTTACACCGCTAGCTTTACCAGTGAATTGTGGTTCTGGAGTAAATGTTACTACACCATTTTCGTCGATAGTGTATGTTCCTTCTCCTGGTACTTCTTTAGTAGTTGATCCATCGTCGAATGTTGGTTTAACTGTTTCGTCGATTTTTACAGTTACTTCTTTACCGTTAACTGTTGTTTTACCATCAGTGAATACTGGAGTTCCAGTTTGTTTAGCACCTTGTACATCTTCAGATACTACGTCATCTGATGTTGGTGTTACTGGTTTAACAGTTGGTGTGTACTTAGCTGTAGCTGGAGTTCCATTTGTATCTTTACGTTGAACTTCAATACCTTGTGCTTTTCCTGTGAAGTTTGGTTCTGGTTTGAATGTTACTTCGCCAGTTTCTGGATTGATTGTGTAAGTTCCTTCTCCTGGTACTTCTACTGAAGTTTCGTCAGTTGGTTCACCAGTTTCTGGATCGATTAGTTTAGCTGGTACAGTTGGGTCGATTGGAGCTTTTTCGTGTCCTTCAGTGAATGTTGGAGTTCCGCTTTGCTCTTGACCTTGCGCACCTTCAGAAGTTGTTCCTTTTGCAGTTGGTTTAACAGGTGTGATATTTGGAGTGTAAGTTGTTGTTACAGCTGTTCCATTTTTATCTTGCGCTTGAACTGTTACTGGTTGAACTGGACCTGCGTAAGTTTTATCTGTTGGAGTGAATACTGCAACTGGATCTTTACCATCTTCTGTTTTAAGAGTGTATTTACCAATTACATTTCCTTGTGGATCTTTAGCTGGTACTTCTGGTGCAGGTTGTCCATCTTCACCTAATAATGTGTAAGTATCTGGATCGATATCCACAGATTTTTCTGTTTTAGCTCCTGTTACAGGGTCTTTAACAACCGCTGATCCACCTGTGAATTTAACTGGTTGTTCTTGTGTTTGACCTTGAATGTCACTAGAGATAGCTGGTTCTGCTTTTGGAGAAGTTCCTACCACTGTTGGTGTAAATGTACCAGTTGCTGGTGTTCCATTTGTATCAACACGTTTTACAGTTACACCTTTAGCTTTTCCTACGAAATCTGGTTTTGGTTTAAAGTGAACCGTTCCATCTGGATCTACTCTGTATGTTCCTTCATCTGTTACAACTTCATCAACTTCTTGTCCTGTAGTTGGATCAATTAGTTTAGCAGGTACATTTTCATCGATAGGCACTTCTTTTTCTTCACCATCAATCATCGCTTTACCACCAATGAATTTCGGTGTTCCACTTTGTTCCGCACCTTGGATATCCGCTGTTGTTACATCGTCTCCTTCTGGATCAGCAGGAACTACCACCGCTGTATAGTCAGCTGTTACAGGTGTTCCGTTTGTATCTTTACGTTGAACTTTTATCGGAGTTCCTTTACCTGTGAATTGTTTATCTGGAGTGAATGTTACTTCACCAGTTTCTGGATCTACTGTGTAAGTTCCTTCTCCATCAATTGTTACTGAATCTACTGGTTGACCAGTTTTTGGATCGATTAATTTAGCTGGTTCTTTAATATCAATAGGAACTTCTACTTCTTTTCCATCGATTGTTACTTTACCAGGTTTGAATTCAGGAGTTCCTTTTTGTTCTGCTCCTTGAATATCTTTTGTGAATGTATCTACACCTTTTGGTGTTACTGGTTTAACAGTCGGTGTATAAGTTGCTGTTGTTGGAGTTCCATTCGCATCTTTCGCTTGAACTGTAGCTGGTACTGGAGTACCCGTAAAGTCTTTATTTGGTGTGAATGTTACTTTACCTGTTGTTGGATCGATTGTGTATGTACCAACTTCTTTTCCATTAGCGTCTTTTGCTGGAATTGTTGTTTCGTCAGTTGGTTGTCCAGTAGCTGGATCAATTAATTTAGCTGGTTGTTCAGCATCGATCTTCATAGGAACTTTAGCATCACCTGGTGTGAATGTTGGAGTTCCTTCTTGTGGTTGTCCTTGTGCACCTTCAGTTTTTGTTGGTTTTCCTGTTGGTTCTACTGGAGTGATGTTTGGAGTGTAAGTTGTTGTTACTGGAGTTCCATTTGTATCTTTAGCTCGGATAGTAACTGGTTGTACTTCTCCTGCATATGTTTTATCAGTTGGTGTAAATACCGCAGTTGCTTTACCGTCTACAACTTTAAGTGTATATGTACCGATAACATCTCCTGCTGGGTTTTTAGCTGGTACTGATGTAGCTGGTTGTCCATCTTCACCTAATAATGTAAATGAATTAGGGTCAAGTGGTACTTCTTTTTCAACACCGTTAACAGTTGCTTTACCAGGTTTGAATGTTACTTCTTTAGATTGTTCAACACCTTGTACATCAGTTGTTTCAGCTGGTTCTGCAGTTGGTGTTACACCTACGATAGTTGGAGTGTAAGTTGTGTTTACTTTAGTTCCGTTTTCGTCTTCTGCTTGTACTTTAGCTGGTTGTACTTTACCTTTGTATTCTTTATTCGTTGGTGTGAAGGTTACTTTGTTCGTAGCTGGGTCAATTGTGTATTCCCCTACTTTGTTTCCTTCTGGATCCAAAGCATCTACTGGAGTACCTGGTGCTACTGGGTTACCTGAAGCATCAAGTAGAACCGCTGAGTTAGCTTTGATTGGTACTGATTTTTTCTTACCTTCTACTGTTGTTTCACCAGGTGCAAATGATACAGTTCCATCTTGTGGTTGTCCTTGGATACCTGAAGATTCTGCTGGTGTTGCTGTTGGTGTTACACCTACGATGTGTGGCGTGTAAGTAGTATTTACTTTAGTTCCATTTTTATCTTCAGCTTGAACTTTAGCTGGTGTTACTTTACCAGTGTATGATTTGTCTGTTGGTGTGAAGGTTACTTCACCTGTAGCTGGGTCTACTGTGTATTCCCCTACTTTATTACCTTTTTCATCTAAAGCATCTACTGGTCCAGTTGCTTCTGTTCCATCTGGATTTAATAGTTTTACAGAGTTTTCTTTAATTGGTACTTCTGCATTTCCTGCTGTGAATGTAGGAGTTCCTTTTTGAGTCTCACCTTGTACTCCTGCAGAGTCTGCTGGTTTAGCTGTTGGTTCTACAGCAGTTACTGTTGGAGTATATTTTGTAGTAGCTGTCGCAGTTACAGGTTGACCATCTTTATCTTGACCTACTGGTGCTGTTAATGTTACGTCAACACCTGAAGCTGTTCCTGTAAATGTTGGAAGTGGTTGGAATGTTACTTCACCTGTTGTTGGGTTGATTGTGTAAGTTCCTTCTCCATCTACAGTTACAGAGTCAACTTTAGCGCCTGTTTTTGGATCTACTAGTTTAGCTGGGTAAGTAGCACTTGGTGTTACTGGTGTAGCAGTATCTCCTTCTGTTTTGAATGTTGGAGTTTTCTTCTGTTCTTTACCTTGTACATCTGTTGATGTTTCTGGATCTGCAGTGATTTCTTTTGGAGTTACTGTTGGAATATAAACAGCATCCATAGTTTTTGTAGCTCCTGCTGAGTGAGTTCCATCATTGATGTTTTCAAGTCCATTTTGAGCTGTTAATGCAGTCCATCCAGTTGATTGACCATTTGAGTCTACCGCACGTAATACGATACCATCAGCTTTACCTACGAAGTTAGCTTCTGGAGTAAATGTAATCTTATCATCTGTTACTGTATATGTACCTTGCCCTGCTTTAGTGTAAGTTTTCGTTAATGTTCCATCTGGATTAACGATCATTACACCTTCAGATTGAACTTTCTTAGTAGTTTCTGCACTGATTACATTACTTTGTTCAGTATACTGAATTTTACCGTATGAGTTGAATGTAGTTTTACCGTTGTTAGAACCTAGGTCAGATGCATCGTCACCTAATGGACGTGTTCTGAATTCGATACCTACTGATTGAGTTTCACCTTGTTTACCCGTAGTTTCTTCTTTATCTCCACGTGGTGGGTGAATTACTTGGATTTGGTTATCTTCTACTTCCCCTGAGTATGCAATTCCTACAGCTTTTTCTACTTGAGCTTCATCTTTTGCGATACGAACACGGAAGTTTACTACATCTTTAGTAGTGTCGATTACTTGAGTGTTTGTAAATGTTAATTCTACTGTTTGATCATTTCCTGTTACTGTAGCAATATTAGATTCTTCACCTTTATCAAATTTACCGTTTCCGTTGAAATCAATAAATCCACGCACATAAGCTGGTGCAACTGTACCTGTATAATTATCATTACCATTAGCTGAAGCTCTAACTTTAACTTTATAAGTATTTTCTGGCCCTCTAACTAATTGTACTTCTGGACGACCCGTATCTTTGTTAATATGTACATTTTCTGGAGCAATAAGTTGATCTACACCTTCATCCCCAGTTTCTGTTGCATCATCAGAACCTATTCCACGTACTCTTGTACCTGGTGCAGAGTCGATATCCGCTTTAACTTTACCTAAGTATGGTTGTTGAATTTGTTTAATTGCTTTTGTATCATAATCAATAGATTGAGTTCTTAAGTAGTGTTCAGCCATTCCATAAGATTCTGGAAGATCTCCAAAGTCTGAGAACTTAATACCAATCATAGAAGACTGTTGTCCAGAAGACATGATATAAAATCCTACTTCAGTTACGTTTGCCGTAGATAACACTGGAGTTCCAGATCCGTTTTGATTTATGTAACCTCCAAACACTTGTGAACCTAGACCTGCAGTAGCTGCATCAGGAGTCGCAAATTTTTTACCACTTAGAGCATTATAGAATTTTTCATCTTGCCATTTAAGGATAGCAGTTTTACCACCATTCATATCTTTAAATTGATCAAGAGGCTTATAGGCATTTTTATTAGAACCATATCCAACAATTGAAGCTAAGTCCCATGGAGTACCATCTGTCGTATAAATCTCAGACTCAAGAGGCCCAATATCTTCCCCAGATGTCATAACAATACCAGGTTTTACAGGTTTACCATTATAAGTCGCTGTTACATCGAATTTAACCCCAGCTGCTTGACCATTTTTAGGCTGTCCTGCAGGGTTTGTTCCTGCGATTGTTGTTTTAGCTCTACCAGTTGTTATACCAGAATTAGCAACGTGTGTCCATCTATTTTGAGGATTCGCTCCAAGTCCTGTTGCTCCATTATCTGGGTTAAATTTATTTTCTTTATCCGGTTGATAAGAACTTTCTAAATCAGTTCCCGCTACACGGTTTTTGAATATTTCAGTTGATTCGAACGGTTTCAGTTCTTTAACTTTCATCGTAACAATGTAACCAGGAATCAATTCTTTTGTATATGTAGAACCAATTTGAAGCTGATTATTTGCGTTTAATCCTGTCCATGCACTCGTATCTCCAAAGTCTAACCATTGGATTTGGTCATTTAAGTCTTTAATTTCTTTTAAGTTATTTTCTTTAGTTCTAACTTTTATATCTGATAATGAAGAATAACCATGATCTTCTAACCATTTTTCCCCTGTTTCAGTAGAAGCATCTTTAAGTGCTGTTGTTTGAGCCTCTGCCAAGTTAACTGCAAACTTACCGTCACGGCCGATTCCTGCGTTTTTCAATTCATTGTAAACTGCAAGGATTGATTCATTAAGTCGTTCCAATTGTGCATCTACTTGCTCTTTTGTGACACTCTTATCAGCAAGAAGAGCCTTAGTTTCAGTCAGTACTGCTTGGTTTTTAGCTACCGCTGCTGTAACTGCTGCCTTGTTTTCTTCTTTGACATCTGCCTTAGCAAGCTCAGTTTCAGCCAATTTGTTGGTTACTTCAGCTTCTGATGATACTTGTGTCAGAGTTGTTCTTGCTACTGAAAGAGCTTTTTCAGCTGGAGTTGCTTTCTTTTCAGCTTCAGCTTTCACAGCTTCTTTTTTAGCCGCTTGTTGCTTATCAAAACCAGCAGTATTTGATTCAGTAACTACAGTACTTAATGCTGATACAGTTTCTGCTTGAGCATCTACATCAGCTTGACTAGCATCTGCTTTTGCAAGAGTTGCTTTAGCTGCTGCCAATACTTCCTTAGCTGAGCTCACTACTGTAGCATCTGCATATTTAGCAGTTGAAAGTTTAGACTCCAAAGTAGCAATACTTGCTTCAAGGACAGCTTTATTTACTTTCTTAGTTTCCTGTACTTTAACTTCAGGTTTCGCTTCTTCTACTTTAGTTTCTGGCTTAACGGCTTCCTTCTCTTTATTAGAATCCGCTTGATTTGCTGGGGTAGCAGTTGCTGCTACTGATGCTTCAGCACCTTGAACTTCCGTTGCTGATACCGCACCATTTCCAAGGAACATCAAACCAGCTGCAATTGCTACCGATGCTGCTCCAAAGCTATATTTCCGGATACCATAACGGATGTACTTTTCTACTCTAAAATCTTGTTGTTGCTTGCCCTTCATTTAGACCCACAACCTCCTTTTTTATTTTGATGTTGATTTACAAGTTGTTGATATCGAAAACTCGCAGCTAACCCCAGATAGAACAAATGATGTTAGAAGTATTTTTTTATATCATAAAGTTGTCTACAACATACATCATTATGATATCACATTTTTTAGTCCATAGCAAATAAGATGGCGTATTTTTTATTCTAAATTTAAAATAAATATTTTCCGAAAATAAAATGATTTTCAGACTCTTTAACTTGTATAAGCAGATGTACCAAGCTGTTATAGGTCACATACTATATCTTCGCTTCATTAGTATATTAATTTATATTAACTATACATGTATATTTTATTTCCTTTTTTACAAACTTCCTTCTAATACAGAGTACAATTTACTTGTTTCATTAATTCACTCTCCAGCTCATTAGCTTTATTTTAAATCCCAGTCAATTAAAAGCTCTAGCTAGTTCATAACTCTAAAAATAGCTATCTCTATTTTAGACAGAATGAAGTAGATAGCAAGTAACCTTCTATAAAGAAAAACTTTCTGTCTACTTTATTCCCCCTAACTGTGCTATACTTAATTTAGTACATTCTTTGAGATTGGAGCTAGTATGAAAATCCATAAAACTGTGAATCCTGTTGCCTATGAAAACACCTATTACCTGGAAGGTGAAAAATACCTCATCGTTGTCGACCCTGGTAGCCATTGGGAAGCTATTCGTCAGACAATAGAGAACATCAACAAACCTATCTGTGCTATTCTCTTGACCCACGCCCATTATGACCATATCATGAGTTTAGACCTAGTTCGCGAGACTTTTGGAAATCCTCCTGTCTATATCGCAGAGAGTGAAGCCAGCTGGCTCTACACTCCTGCCGACAATCTCTCTGGACTTCCTCGCCACGATGATATGACAGATGTGGTCGCAAAACCTGCAGAGCACACCTTTGCCTTTCATGAAGAATACCAACTGGAGGAATTTCGTTTTACTGTCTTGCCAACTCCTGGTCACTCTATCGGTGGTGTTTCTATCGTCTTTCCTGATGCTCACCTAGTCTTAACAGGGGATGCTCTTTTCCGAGAAACAATCGGACGGACCGACCTTCCTACTGGTAGCATGGAGCAACTCCTTCATAGCATCCAGACCCAACTCTTCACCCTGCCAAACTATGACGTCTATCCAGGGCATGGTCCAGCTACTACTATTGCTCACGAAAAGACCTTCAATCCTTTTTTCTAGGTAGCAAAAAGCCAAGGAATTTTTTATCCTTGGTTTTTGTGTACTGCTATTCAATTCTCCATTCTTTGATTTTAGAATCTAGTCTAGTATTGAATTTCATCGAATACTAGTTGACTGGCTGAAATTCTTTCCATTCAAATTTAGCTAAATCAAGTTCATTAGAAGAAATCCCTAAGATTTGCTCTGGCTTTTGATCACTACCTATTTGAAAGATTCCTTCTTTAATCTTCTGTACTCCGTCTTTATCAAAAGCATATAGACTTAAGTTCATTTCTGGTCGTGTTGACTGCCAGTCTGCATATCTGACTTGACCATTTTCATAGATAACTAAACTGGAACGAAAACCACCTGCAGAAGCTACATAAGCTGTATGGAGCAACTTGGGTTGTTTATTCTCTAAATAGTAAATGGCCCCTATATATTTTTTATCTCCAATAATCAATTCATCCTGACCATCCTTATTTAAATCAGCAAACACATAATGAAGACTAGCTGGTTTATCGTAGGTGCTTAGTGTAAAGATATAGCCATACTCTTCAGAAAAAATCTTGTTCTGTTTCAACTTTTCATACAAGGATTCTCGGTCGCCACTACTTAAAAGTGCCTGATAGTGATTGTACCGCTCTATTACTTCCTTGTACAAATCTTTTCCTGTTTCGCTTTTCGTTTCCATTGTTGTTGACGGCGTTGCCATTGAAGAACTTGTACTAGTTTGGCTCTCTGACTTCGTAGAGCTTTCCTTCTGTTCCTCTTTGGTAGAAGATGATTGTGTTGCCGAAGGTTCTATTTTTTCATCTTTTTTGTTTGCACCACAAGATGCTAAAACAAAAATAGTAAGAATAACTGAAAATATCATTAAAAATTTCTTCATATTAATCTCTTTATCCCATTCTTTGAAAATTTTACCATTATCTTCGATTCATTACCAAATAATGACGCGCTCTTCTGGTGAACGCCACATACCGTCGCCTTCTTTGACATCATAGGTTGTAAAGAAATCATCAAAGTTTGGTACTTGTACATTGACACGGAGTTTCGCTGGTGCGTGCACATCGACGCTAGCCAAGAGTTTCATAAATTCTGGACGACCTTTCATGCGCCAAATACGACCAAAGTTGTAGAAGAATTCTTCTGCTGAGAAGTCTAGTTCTCTCTTGGCTGCTTCAAGTGCTGCAGCGATTCCTCCCAAGTCAGCCACGTTTTCTGAGACAGTCAATTTGCCGTTGATGGTTGCTCCATAAGAATCCTGTCCATCAAATTGGTCAATGACTTTTTGTGTTTTCTCCTTGAAGGCAGCATAGTCACTCTCTGTCCACCAATCCTTGAGACTACCATTTTCATCAAAGGAAGCTCCGTTGGTGTCAAAGGCGTGGGAAATTTCATGGGCAATAACCGCCCCAATACCACCGTAGTTAGCAGAAGATGACTGATGCAAGTCATAGAAAGGAGCCTGTAAAATGGCTGCTGGGAAGACAATCAAGTTCTTCTGTGGATTGTAGTAGGCATTGACCATATGAGCAGGCATGCCCCACTCCTTGTAGTCTACAGGCTGGTTCCACTTGCTCCAACTGTGCTTGATTTCTACACGCGCAAAGGCTAGAGCATTGTCAAAAAGACTAGCATTTTCATCCACTACCTTGTCCTTGTAGCGTTCTGGCAATTCTTCTGGGTAACCGATGTAAGGCTTGATAACATTGAGTTTGACGATGGCCTTATCACGAGTTTCAGGAGTTAGCCAGTCATTTTTAGCCAAGCGTTCCTTATAGACATCAATCATGGTTGCCACTTTTTTCTCCACATCTGCCTTGGCCTCTGGAGAGAATTTTTCATGGGCATACCAGAGACCCAAGGCTTGTTTGAAAGGACCTTGTGCTAGCTGGTAGGCTGCCTTGACCTTGTCTTTGGCTTCTGGAACTCCTGAAAGCGCACGGCTATAGGCACCTGACAAGACACGAATTTCTTCTGTTAAATAGCTGGTTGAGAGATTCACAACACTTAAAATTAAGGTTGCCTTGAGGAGAGGCCAAGCCTCTTCACTATAGAATTGGTCTGCTGCTTGCCAGAAACGTTCCTCGTCTACGATAACCTTGTCTGGTACTTGTCCAAGAACGGCTTGGAAGAAGTCATCCAAAGGTAGGGCAGGCGCAAATTTCTTGAAATCTTCGTAATCATATGGATGGTAAAGTTTAGCATACTCTGAACTTTCTTCATTAGAAAGCACCACTGCTGCAATTCGGCGATCCAATTCAAGTCTTTTCTCTAGCAAGTCTTCAATTTCTGCATCAGAGAAATCATAAGCCTTGAGAAGATTTGCGCTGCTTTCTTTCCAAAGAGTCAAGAGCTCTTCGCGCTGAGGATGGTCTTCTGCATAGTAGGTCGTATCTGGCAGGATCGTGCTTGGAGCACTGGCCCATAGAACATTGATTCTTGCATCCATAAAGTCTGGCGATACACCAAAAGGAAGGAAGTTAGGTTTTCCTGCAAGTTCAAACTCTGCTAGTCTAGCTGTAAAATCCGCAAAAGTCTCCAACTCTTGGAATTCTTTAAGGAGTGGTAAGACAGGTGTGATACCGTCAGCTTCTCTCTTATCAAAATCACGAACTAGGCGGTGGTATTTGACAAAGTTTGCCAAGATAGGATCCTCAGGCACCTCTTCTCCTGCCAACCACTTGTCTGTTGTCGCCAACATCAAGTCTTCAATTTCCTGGTCTAAATCAACAAAACCTCCTGTTTGAGACTTATCTGCTGGGATTTCAGCTGTCTTCTGCCATTCTCCATTGATTGCATCATAAAAATCATCTTGATAACGTGTCATCTTGTTCTCGCTTTCATTTTTTAAGTTATTGCTAGCTTAACAAAAATTGCTTGGGAATGCAATTAAAAATGGACTTTCCTTTTTCATCATTTTTCAGTTATTATTTTAAATTTTTCAAAAATTAACTTGACTTAATTTTTTTTTAAGGTATATTAAGAGTTAGGAGGAATATAAGTTTATGATACGTATCGAAAACCTCAGTGTCTCCTACAAAGAAACGTTGGCACTTAAGGATATTTCACTAGTGCTCCAAGGACCAACAATTACCGGAATCATTGGTCCAAACGGTGCCGGAAAATCAACATTATTAAAAGGTATGCTGGGAATTATCCCACATCAAGGTCAGGCATTTCTCGATGACAAGGAAGTTAAAAAATCCTTACACCGAATTGCCTATGTCGAACAAAAAATCAATATCGACTACAACTTTCCCATCAAGGTCAAGGAATGCGTCTCGCTAGGACTCTTTCCCTCTATCCCTCTCTTTCGCAGTTTAAACGCTAAACATTGGAGAAAAGTAGAGGAAGCCCTTGAAATCATCGGCCTAGCTGACTACGCAGAACGGCAAATCAGTCAACTGTCTGGAGGTCAATTCCAGCGGGTCTTGATTGCCAGATGCTTGGTGCAGGAAGCCGATTATATCCTCTTGGATGAACCTTTGTTGGGATTGACTCTGTCAGTGAGGAAATCATCATGAATACGCTGAGAGATTTGAAAAAAGCTGGGAAGACGGTTCTCATCGTCCACCACGATCTCAGCAAGGTTCCCCACTACTTCGATCAAGTCTTACTTGTCAATCGAGAAGTGATCGCCTTTGGTCCGACCAAAGAAACCTTTACCGAAACCAATCTCAAAGAAGCTTACGGTAATCGACTCTTTTTCAATGGAGGTGACCTATGATTGCAGAATTTATCGATGGATTGCAAAAATTCCATTTCCTACAAAATGCCTTGATAACAGCTATTGTCGTCGGGATCGTAGCTGGAGCTGTGGGATGTTTCATCATTCTACGCGGGATGTCACTCATGGGAGATGCTATTTCACATGCTGTCTTACCAGGTGTAGCCCTCTCCTTCATCTTGGGCCTTGACTTCTTTATCGGAGCCATTGTCTTTGGATTGCTAGCTGCTATCATCATTACCTACATCAAGGGGAACTCGATTATCAAAAGCGATACCGCCATCGGCATTACCTTTTCTTCTTTCTTAGCCCTCGGTATCATCTTGATTAGTGTCGCTAAAAGTTCAACTGACCTTTTCCATATCCTTTTTGGTAATATCTTGGCCGTCCAAGATACGGATATGTTTATTACTATGGGTGTTGGGGCAGTCATTCTCTTGTTAATCTGGATTTTCTTCAAGCAACTCTTGATCACTTCCTTTGATGAACTCTTGGCTAAAGCCATGGGAATGCCTGTCAATTTCTATCACTACCTTCTCATGGTACTCCTGACTCTTGTGTCTGTGACAGCCATGCAAAGTGTCGGAACTATCCTGATTGTAGCCATGCTGATTACCCCAGCTGCAACTGCTTATCTGTATGCTAATAGCCTGAAAAGCATGATTTTCCTTTCCTCAACCTTTGGAGCTACAGCTTCAGTTTTGGGACTCTTTATCGGCTATAGCTTTAACGTTGCGGCAGGTTCTAGTATCGTGCTTACAGCTGCTAGTTTCTTTCTCATTAGCTTCTTTATCGCTCCAAAACAACGATATTTGAAACTGAAAAATAAACATTTGTTAAAATAAGGGGCAAAACCCCAATAAATTGGAGGATCTAATGAAAAAATTAGGTACATTACTCGTTCTCTTTCTTTCCGTCATTGCTCTTGTAGCATGTGCAAGTGGAAAAAAAGATGCAGCTTCTGGTCAAAAACTAAAAGTTGTTGCTACAAACTCAATCATCGCTGATATTACTAAAAATATTGCTGGTGACAAGATTGATCTTCACAGTATCGTTCCTGTTGGTCAAGACCCACACGAATACGAACCACTCCCTGAAGACGTTAAGAAAACATCTCAAGCTGATTTGATTTTCTACAACGGTATCAACCTTGAAACAGGTGGCAATGCTTGGTTTACAAAATTGGTAGAAAATGCCAAGAAAACTGAAAACAAAGACTACTTTGCAGTCAGCGAAGGCGTTGATGTTATCTACCTTGAAGGCCAAAACGAAAAAGGCAAAGAAGACCCACACGCTTGGCTCAACCTTGAAAATGGGATGATTTTTGCTAAAAACATCGCAAAACAATTGAGCGCTAAAGACCCTAGCAACAAGGAATTCTACGAAAAAAATCTCAAAGAATATACTGATAAGCTAGACAAACTTGACAAGGAAGCTAAGGAGAAATTTAACAACATCCCTGCTGAGAAAAAACTCATTGTAACCAGCGAAGGATGCTTCAAATACTTCTCTAAAGCCTACGGTGTCCCAAGTGCCTATATTTGGGAAATTAATACTGAAGAAGAAGGAACTCCTGACCAAATCAAGACCTTGGTTGAAAAACTTCGCCAAACAAAAACTCCTTCCCTCTTTGTAGAATCAAGTGTGGATGACCGTCCAATGAAGACTGTTTCACAAGATACAAACATCCCAATCTACGCACAAATCTTTACTGACTCTATCGCAGAACAAGGTAAAGAAGGCGACAGTTACTACAACATGATGAAATACAACCTTGACAAGATTGCTGAAGGATTGGCAAAATAATACTCTGAAAAACGTCATTCTCTCATGAGCTGGCGTTTTTTCTATGCCCATATTTCCGGTCAAATCATTGGAAAATTCCGACTGTTTCAGCTAAAATGGAAGAAAAAAGATTGGAGTATCCTATGGTAACTTTTCTCGGAAATCCTGTGAGCTTTACAGGTAAACAACTACAAGTCGGCGACAAGGCACTTGATTTTTCACTTACTACAACAGACCTTTCTAAAAAATCTCTGGCTGATTTTGATGGAAAGAAAAAAGTCTTGAGTGTCGTGCTTCTATCGATACAGGCATCTGCTCAACTCAAACGCGTCGTTTTAATGAAGAACTGGCTGGACTGGACAACACAGTCGTATTGACTGTTTCTATGGACCTACCATTTGCCCAAAAACGTTGGTGTGGTGCTGAAGGCATTGAAAATGCCATCATGCTCTCAGACTATTTCGACCATTCCTTTGGACGTGATTATGCCCTCTTAATCAATGAGTGGCACCTATTGGCACGCGCAGTTTTTGTCCTCGATACTGACAATACTATTCGCTACGTTGAATACGTGGACAATATCAACTCTGAACCAAACTTCGAAGCCGCAATTGCAGCTGCTAAAGAACTAAATTAGAAGCCATTGTGGCAGATAGCTAGAGAAATCTAGCTTTTTTGATATACTAGATAAAGATATTAGACAAGAGGAAACGAATGACCCCGAATAAAGAAGATTATCTAAAGTGTATTTATGAAATTGGCATAGATTTGCATAAGATTACCAACAAGGAAATTGCGGCTCGTATGCAAGTCTCTCCCCCTGCCGTAACTGAAATGATTAAACGGATGAAGAGCGAAAACCTCATCCTCAAGGACAAGGAATGCGGCTATCTACTGACTGACATCGGCCTCAAACTGGTCTCTGAGCTCTATCGTAAGCACCGTTTGATTGAAGTTTTTCTAGTCCATCATTTAGACTATACGAGTGACCAGATTCACGAGGAAGCTGAAGTCTTGGAACACACTGTCTCTGATTTATTCGTGGAGAGACTAGAAAAATTACTTGGATTCCCCAAGACCTGCCCTCACGGAGGAACTATTCCTGCCAAGGGAGAACTCTTAGTTGAAATCAATAACCTGCCACTAGCTGACATCAAGGAAGCTGGCGCCTACCGCCTGACTCGGGTGCACGATAGTTTTGACATTCTCCATTATCTGGACAAGCACTCACTTCACATCGGTGACCAACTCCAAGTCCAGCAGTTTGATGGCTTTAGCAATACCTTCACTATCCTCAGTAAAAACGAGGATTTACAAGTAAGTATGGACATTGCCAAACAACTCTATGTCGAAAAAATCGACTAATTTCTCAAGCACCCTACCAACCCTGAAAGTTTTATTTTCAGGGTTTTATTTCTATCATTTGATTTTACTTTCATTTAGTTGTAGAATATTTGTAAAAAAAAAGAAAGATAGTTTAACCTATGAAAAAATCACTAAAAATTTTTGCGACATCCAAATGGTTTGATCTCTTCGGCGTTGCTTTGGTCGTTGGGATTGCGATTGCATCTGGTTACCTCAACTCCCGCCTCGATAAATTTGTAGACTGGGGACCATGGACAGCACTTGTACCCTTTGGATTGATTTCCGTAACCAACGTTGGGATTTCCATGTTATCCACTCGTTTCACGGGAAAATTAAGCAAATGGGGAAATTACTTTGGTATTGTTAATACCATTTTGTCCGGTGCTATTGATTATATCCTTGGAAATAAGGCGGCTATTATCACCTATCCCGTCACCTTCCTCATTTATACCTTTGCTATTAAGAAATGGGAAGCTTCGCAAGAAGGCAGACCCAACCAAATGAGCCAAAAACAGGTAAAATTGGCGGCCATCATCATTTCAATCATCGCCTTCCTCTTTGCCTTTGTGACAAACTATATCGGATATGGGGGCAAGATGAATCTCCTTGCCTACGTAACAACTATTGCCTTTGCACTGTCCCTCATTGCCAATGCTTTTAACGCATTGAAACTAACAACTCAGTGGGGCTTCTGGTTGATTTACAATTTCGTTCAGCTGACAAAAGCTGGTATTCAAGGAAACTTTGCCAATATCGGAAAATACATCTTTTATATCCTCAATGCAATCGGAGCTTTATTTGTCTGGAATGATGAAGAAGTTAGGTAATAGAAGAAAACTTAAATAAAAAAACAAGTCGACTTAAGAGAATCTCCCTTCTGCTATTTTTATCATTTTACTTGTAACTCCCATTCTTTTGGAGTAGAATGAAGCTAGATAAAAGAGGGAGGTCATCTTATGAAAAATCTCTTTAGAATCCATTTTATAGCAATTGCAGTCATCGATTTGCTACTATTTGCATTTTTTAGCACTAGACCCGAGACATCTTTGGAGTGGCTCTTGCTCTCTGGTTTTATTTTCCTCCTTACTCAAGGACTCCTGTTATTTCGCTTGCTTGTCCAACTCAAACATCAATTCACTGAGATTTATCCTCAAATCAATAAAAAGATTCGCTTCTACTATTTAGGGGTTCTCTCCATTGATTTTCTATTTTTTGTCCTTTTAGCCTTCGTTAGTTCTCATCGTTTTTCATCTCTTATGCCAATCATCACTGCTTGCCATTCTACTTTTTATTATAAGACAGCGGACTACCTAAGAAACAACTATCCAGACTTTTATGACAAACATATCTCTTTGTGGGAGTGTCTCTAAGGAAAAGGAGGTTTTATCATGAAGAAAATCATCTACATCAAAACCATTCAACTCCTTGTCATCGATGGAATTATGCTGGCATTTTTGACATTTAAAGGGGGACTTACTTGGGATTGGATTTTGATTTATAGCGGTTGGCTCATTTTCTTTCATCCTGTGCTATTGACCTATCTTTCCAACCAACTTTGTGACCACTTTAGTCACCTCTATTCCCAGATTAGACCAAGATTCTGGGGTTTTACCTTACAAATCCTCCTATGGGATATCCTGATGATTCTCTCCTTGCTGTTTTTAAGGGGTATCCCACTTTTCCTTCAGGGAACTCTCCTAATCATAGGTCATCTCATCCCTTCCTATCGCATAAGCCAAAGCCTGAAAAGAGATTTCCCAAAAGCCTATCAAGAACAGATTCCATTTTGGAATATTTTATGATAGATAAGAAAAACCAAGCCGACTGGGCTTGGTCTTTCTTATCTATTTTTAGTATCTAAGATAATGGTAACTGGCCCATCATTGACCAGCTCAACTTGCATATCCGCTCCAAAAATGCCTGTCTGAACGGGCACTTCTTGCGCTAATTTTTGGTTGAAAGCATCATAGAAGTCTGATGCCATATCAGGCTTGGCTGCACCTGTGAAGGCTGGACGATTGCCTTTCTTAGTATCTGCAAAGAGGGTAAACTGAGAAATAGAGAGGATTTCTCCTTCAATATCTTTGACAGACAGGTTCATCTTGCCTTCTGCATCTGAAAAAATCCGCATATTGACAAGCTTTCTCACAGCATAGTCCAAATCTTCCTCTTGGTCCTCTGGTCCAACACCAACCAGCAATAGGAGCCCCTGATTGATTTTTCCCTGAACCTGACCTTCGATACTCACTTGGGCTTTTTTAACCCGTTGGATAATGATTTTCATAATAGCCTTTCTAGTAAGAGCTAGGACAATTAGCCATTGGTTCGTTTGACAGAATAAACTTCTGGCACACTCTTAATCTTGTCCACGACCGTGGTCAGCGTCGAGAGATTGGCAATGCCAAAGGACACATGGATATTAGCAAACTTCATATCCTTGGTTGGTTGGGCATTGACCGTTGAAATATTCTTGGTTGTGTTTGAAAGAACTTGCAGTACATCGTTCAACAGTCCTGTACGGTTGAGGCCATAAATATCGATATGAGCCATATACTCCTTATTTGAGCTAGAATACTGGTCTTCCCACTCCACATCAAGGAGACGTTGCTCATAGTTTTCTTGGGCGCGCAGGTTCATACAGTCCACACGGTGAATAGCCACACCACGCCCCTTGGTGATGTAGCCAACAATATCGTCACCAGGAACAGGATTACAACACTTAGCAATCCGCACTAGGAGACCTGAGGCACCTTCAATGACCACTCCACCCTCATGCTTGACTTTGAGGGTTTCTTTATTTTCAACCTTGACCTCGCCACCTTTGACAAGTTCTTCT
>AQTU01000034.1:0-17375 GCA_000385835.1 Streptococcus mitis 13/39
GAGACGATTAAGAGGCTGACGGAGATAGACAGCATCATAGCTATGTGACTCCAAACCATCTACCAAGGCCAAGACGGACTTGGCAGTCAAAATTTCCTGTTCTCCTAAAATGCTCTGTTTATTTGGAATAAAAAATGTTTTCACCATAACTAAACTCCTTTGAAATCGTTTACATATAGTATACCTTATTTTCCTGAAAGATACAGAAACAAACTTTAGATTTTTGAGTAAAAAGCATAGAAAAACAGCCCCTAAGGACTGTTTAATCTTATACAGTAGCTGCTTGATCCAAGCTTTCACCGATAGCGGCTAGGCGCTCGACAACTTCAGCTTGTGTCAATTCATTTTCTGAAACATAGCGGTTACGTGGGTGAACACGGCACTCATGTGAACATCCACGAAGGTATTTGTCTTCATTTTCTTCTGATGTCAAGATACGACGGTTACAGAATGGATTTCCACAGTTGACATAACGTTCACATGGTGTTCCATCAAACCAGTCTTTTCCTACGATAGTTGGGTTGACATGGTTGACATCAACGGCGATACGCTCGTCAAAGACGTACATTTTCCCATCCCAAAGTTCACCTTGGACTTCTGGGTCCTTACCGTAAGTAGCAATTCCTCCGTGCAATTGGCCGACATCTTTGTAGCCTTCACGGACCATCCAGCCTGAGAATTTCTCACAGCGAACCCCACCTGTACAGTAAACCACGACACGCTTGTCCATGAATTTTTCTTTGTTATCACGGACCCATTGTGGCAACTCACGGAAGTTGCGGATATCTGGGCGGATAGCTCCACGGAAATGTCCTAGGTCGTACTCATAGTCGTTACGTGTGTCAAGGACAACGGTATCTTCGTCAAGAAGGGCTTCTTTGAACTCTTTTGGAGACAAGTAAGCACCTGTTGTTTCAAGTGGGTTGATGTCGTTGTCAAAGTCGTTGTCTTCCAAACCAAGGTGGACAATCTCTTTCTTGTAGCGAACAAACATCTTCTTGAAGGCTTGTTCATTTTCTTCGTCAATCTTGAACCAGAGTTCTTCCATACCTGGGAGGCTGTGAACGTAGTCCATGTATTTTTGAGTTGTTTCGTAGTCACCTGAAACGGTTCCGTTAATTCCCTCGTCAGCGACTAGGATACGGCCTTTAAGGCCGATTGATTTACAGAAAGCCAAGTGGTCTGCAGCAAATTGCTCTGCATTTTCAATTGGAGTGTAAAGGTAGTAAAGTAAGACACGAATATCTTTTGCCATAAGATTTGTTCTCTTTTCTATTCTTAAATTTTCAGAATTTTTCATCTAACTATACTAGTATACCTGCTTAAGAAAACGAATGCAATTTATTTGACTGAAAATTTATAGAAAGAGTCCTATCCCTGTACTTCATCAGTAGCCATAGCGAATAGCTGATAATTCTCTCAATTTTTTGATCTGATCGGCTTGATTTTCTGATAACATCAGCTTATTGTCAATCAACACACGTGAGATGTCAACATTCATTTGACTCAAAATAAATGGAGTAGAGGTCCCATCGTCCTTTAATCGTTGTTTATAAATCACTAACTGATTTTTCAAGGGAGTCAGTTGAGTCGTATCCTCTATATCTTCCAGTAGATAATCAATGATAGTCATGGCTTCACAACGTCTTTCTCTGCCTCCAGCAAACCATTTTAATGTTGTCATTCTCATTTTCCTCCTTAAATTGAAAAGCTATCATTCCTAACTCTCGAACTAATATTTTACCCAAACACCCTATGTAAAAAAGTCAGCAAAAATGGTAATGTCGCGAAAATATTATTAATCACATGCACCGCATAGGAAGGATAAATGCTCTTGGTATAGCGGGTCAAACTAGCAAAGATGATGCCAGATGTTGCAAAGACGAAGATATCTAACAAACTAGGCAGGCTTGAAAAATGAGGAAGAGCAAATAAAATTGACGGAAGAAGCAAATCAAGGCCAAATCTCGAATGCTTAAAAAAGGCGTGTTGCATTAATCCTCTATAGATTAGCTCTTCCATAAGTGGAGTCAGAAAGAACAAAGTTATATAGATACCTAGCTCAGCAAAGTTGGTCCCACTATAACCGATCAATACAGCCCAACCTTCAGCAGTTGACTGAACATGTTTAGCTGTCTGAACGTTAAAAGAGATCTGGAGCACTACCACTAGTACTGTCAAAATCGAATACCAAAGCCATTTTTTTCTTGGAATGCGAAAGAGATAACCATGGCCTGTCTTAACCAGAATCCAAATCATGACTCCACTAAATAGCAAACTCAAGAGATTTTGAATCCAGACGAAATTGCCAATCTGGGAAGAAAATTGCCAATAATTTTGGACAATAAGCGTCAGCTGAGAAAGACCAAATACGAAAAATAAGTAAGAGAAGACTGCACTTATTTTGAATAGAAGTTGATACTTTTTCATGTGAACCCTCCTTTGTAAACTCGGAACATCTCTAATATAAGCTATATTTTCCTAAATCCTTACTCCAAATCCTAAATGCTACTTGAGATTTCCTGAATGGTTAAATAGTGATAAGAAAAACATGGATATCTATGCTCTCTCGATTTCAAAAATCACTGCCTCCCCCAGACCAACCTGAGGAAAACAGTGATTCAGTTTTTAGGAGTTAGGAATGAATACACGAAATCAATTGATCTTATGATTTTTTGTTTTTCAAGAATTCATCGTATTGTTTTTGCATTTCATTCAATACTTTATCGTAAGCACCTTCAGATTTCAATTTTTCCATCAATTCTGGAATAGCTTTATCTGGATCTACAGTACCAGTGTTGATAGCTGTATCGAATTGTTGCATTGTGTTAGAGATAGCTGAGATTTCAGATTTCACATTGTCAGTGTTAAAGATGAATCCAAGTGCTGGAGATTCTTTAGCTTCAGCCAATTGTTTCTTAGAATCTTCGATTTGTTGGTCTGTAACGTTTTCGTTGATGTAAAGAATCCAGTTGTTACCAGTGTTCCATCCACCCATGTGAGTGTTTCCTTTGTAGCCATCAAGGACTTTAACACGGTTTTCTTTACCTGGAAGTTTTTCCCAGTTCTTGCCTTCTGGACCGTATACAAGACCATTCAAGAGTTCTGGGTTAGTGTTCAAGAGGTTCAACACTTCCATTGATTTTTCTTTGTTCTTAGAGTTGTTTGAGATAACAAAGTTAGCAACTTGTGTTGTTTGGTTTTTCTTGATGAAGTTAGTGATTGGTTTGATTTGGATATCTTTGTTAGCAACACGTGAAAGCAAGCTGTTACCGTAGTCAGCTGGTCCTACTGTTTCTTCACGAACGAACCAAGTATCTTGTTGAAGGTCAAATGAAGTATCGCTTGTTGCTACGTCTTTTGGAATGTATCCAGCTTCATAGAATTTGTGAAGAGTCTTCAAGTGTTCTTTAAAGCGAGGCACTTCGTAACGGTTTACAATCTTAGTAGTGTCCCCTTCAAGGTCGATAACGAATGGAAGTCCATTTGGAACTGGGTAGTCAAAGTTATCGGATGGGATGAAGTTCTTAGTAACCGCAAATGGCACTACATCTGGAGCTTTTTCTTTGATTTGTTTCAAGACTGGTTCAAGTGTTTCATATGAGTTTACACCTGAAATGTCGATACCGTATTTAGCAAGAAGAGTTCCGTTGAAGGCGAAGTTTTGAGATGACGCAACGTTGGCTGCAACTGGAACAGCGTAAATTTTACCGTTTACAGTATTACCCTTGATGTAAGCTGGGTCAAGTGCTTTGTAAAGGTCTTTACCTTCTTTTTTGTACAATTCTGTCAAGTCAGCATAAGCACCTTTTTGTGCATTTACAACGTAGTTATCTGCAAAGGCGATATCATAGTTTTCACCAGATGATGTGATAACTGACATTTTCTTGCCGTAGTCACCCCATCCAAGATATTGGATATCCAATTTGGCACCAACTTTTTCTCCGATGATTTTGTTAGCATTTTCTAGCAATTCATCCAAGTTATCTGGTTTGTCACCGATTTGGTACATTTTGATAACAGTCTTATCACCTGAAGCTGAGTCAGCAGCTTTCTTGTTACCTGAAAGGTTTCCACAAGCAGCGAGACCAGCAGCCAAAGCGACTACGCTAGCAGATGCAAAAGCATATTTTTTCCAGTTTTTCATGACAAAAACTCCTTTTTTTATTTTTAAACTTATAAACAATATAATGATTTTAACTTCACGCAAGGGAAGTTGGAAAATGAGAAATGTTTTTTCTCGACAAGCACTATTCTTTCACACCACCGATAGTCAAACCTTTTACAAAGTAGCGTTGGAAGAATGGATACAAAATCGCGATTGGAAGGGTTGCGACCACAACCATGGCCATACGACCTGTTTCTTTTGGTAGAGCAACTCCCAGTTGACCAGATAGACCGACTGCTTTTGCAATGTAGTCCATATTTTGTTGGATTTGCATGAGCAAATATTGCAATGGATACAAGTTGTCACTCTTGATGTAAAGAAGGGCGTTGAACCAGTCATTCCAGAAACCAAGAGCTGTCAAGAGCGTGATGGTTGCGATACCTGGTAGTGACAATGGCAAACAAATTTGGAAGAAAATCCGGGCCTCACTAGCACCATCGATACGAGCGGATTCTAGAATAGCTTCTGGAATGGTCTTCTTGAAGAAGGAACGCATCAAGATGATGTTAAATGGTGAGAGAAGCATTGGAACAATCAAGGCCCAAACTGTATCACCAAGTTGAAGTAAACGAGTTACCACGATATAGCCTGGTACCAAACCAGCGTTGAACAACATACTAAGAAGGGCAAAGATCGTAAAGAATCTGCGATACTTAAAGGTTGTCCGTGAAATGGCGTAGGCATAAGTTGTTGTGATAAAGACATTTGTCAATGTCCCAACTACGGTTACAAAGACTGAGATGAAGAGGGCTTGGAGGATTTTATCCTTAAACTGTGCCAAAAATTCAAAACCGTCTAATCCAAATTGGGATGGGAAGAAGCTATATCCATTTTGGAGGATACTCTTTTCATCTGTCACCGAAATAACAATAACGAATACAAAAGGTAGGATACAAGATAGGGCAATCAAACCAGAAATGGTACTGAAGAAGATATCTGCTTTCTTACTGAAGGAGTGAATGCCGACATTATCAATTTTTTCTTTTTTAATTTTCTTTTCTGCCATATTCTCCTCCTTTCTAGAACAAGGCTGAGTTTGGATCAACTCGTCTTGCCAGTAAGTTTGATAGGATAACCAGAATCAAACCGACTACTGATTGATAGAGACCTGCCGCTGAAGCCATCCCGATATCCGCTGTCTGAGTCAAACCGTTATAAACATATACGTCCAAGACGTTGGTTACGTTATAAAGCTGACCAGCATTATGTGGGATTTGGTAGAAAAGACCAAAGTCTGCACGGAAGATATTTCCGACTGCAAGGATGGTCAATACAGTTACCAATGGTGTCAACTGTGGAATAGTTACATTGCGAATTCGTTGCCATTTGCTGGCCCCGTCCACTGTCGCTGCTTCGTAGTAGGTTGGATCAATTCCCATGATTGTCGCATAGTACATGACACTGCTATATCCGAAGCCTTTCCAAATACCTAGGAAAAGTAGGAGATATGGCCAGATGCCCAAATCAGCGTAGAAATTGATTTCCTTCATTCCAATAGATTCTAGGAAATGGTTGAACACACCTTTATCAATGTTTAGGAAAGCATCTGTAAAGAAACTGATGATAACCCAAGACAAGAAGTAAGGGAACAACATGGAAGTTTGGAAGATCTTAACCATTCTCTTAGAACGGAGTTCACTTAAGATGATAGCAATCCCTACTGATACAATCAAACCGATAAAGATAAAGCCTAGATTGTAGAGGACAGTATTTCGAGTGATGATAAAGGCGTCTTTTGAACTAAACAAGAATCTGAAATTATCGAGTCCGACCCATTTACTATTCACGATACTATCTATAAATCCATTACTGGTCATGTGGTAGTCTTTAAAGGCAACCACGTTCCCAAATACTGGAATGTAGAAGAATAGAATCAACCAGAGTGCCCCTGGCAAAACCATCAAGAGAAAGATCCAGTTGTCTCTCAAGGTTTTTGAAAACTTATTCATAATTTCCTCCCCTTTTTATTTTGATATCCATCTAAAAATTCCTTTTTAGACTTTTGATAACGATTACATTATTAGTATACTCCTATTTGAAGGTTAGGTTAAACTACTAATTATAGAAAAAACTCCACAAATTATTTTATGTGGAGTACTTTTTTAAGAAAGGGATGTTTCACGAGAAACACTCTGCTCAAGGCAAGGTGTTCTTGTTTTTAGGTTGTATAAATGGTTGAAGCTGTCGCAATGGTATGCCACTGGTTGGCTGTTGTGGCTGCGAAGTCCTTGTCTGCGTAGAAGTCTGTAAATGGTAAGATTTCCACTTCTAACTCATCGATGCGGTCAATCTGACCAGCTAGATAAGCCTCGATGCGGCTTTCTGCTCGCTTGATGCGTTGCAAGAGTCCGCCCATACGGATATCAACTGTGTCCAAGCCAAAGACCTTGTTTTCTTTCAGCCATTGGTTGCTAAAGAGAGCATGGAAGTCTTCAATTTGGCTTCTGAGTTCTGGTAATTCTTGTCTGGCGATTTCTTGCAGGCTTTCTTTATCACCTTCTTGGTAAGCCTGACGAATGCGCCGTCCCACATCGACTTTGCTACTTAAAATCTGATTCAACTGGGCCTGAGTTTCAAAGAGGTAGGCATAGTTGCCAGCTTTTTCTTTAATGTTAGCAAGCGTCTCAGCAGCCTGAGCGAAGTGCGGTTTGTCCTGTTCAGGTGTCATGTGTCGATCAAGGATCGGACAGAGAATATCCTGATAAAAGACATAGCGGTTAGGATTGATCCCGCTGAGATTACCCGGTAGGTCTGGCAAGAGATTAGCTAGGTCAATCTGCATAAAGTCCTCAACCGATAGACCAGTATTGGTTTTGAAGTGTGCAGACAAACGGTCTAGATCATTGCGATAGCTGAGTTCTGCCCAGATTTGCAAGCTTGGTAGGATAGAAAACTGAGCGGTCTCACCACCATTGTCCCCCCAACCCGTTACAATAACTTCCTTGATGTCATTGGCACGGCAGGCTTTATTGGCCTCAATAGCGATGAGACGGCTGAAATGGTTATTGGGTGTGAAACCAATCCACTTCCAAGCACCACCTGCAAATGCAAGGTCATGGCTAATCTTGTGATGGTTGCGGAAGTTGCGATTGTATTTTTCCTCGCTGTCCTGATAATAATCCCAGTAAACCAAGGTCACACGGTCTTTGAGACGGTCTAGGTAGACACGAGTTTCTTCTGGAATTTCCACATCACGGTCGTACTGGCCATCTGCTGACATAAGTTTAAAGAACATATCGCTCCACATCTGGCAGTGGAAACCATATTTGTCAGCAATATCCAGCACGCGCTCCAAGTGTTGGCACATGAGGAGACTACGGTCCACAACACCGTTCAGAATCAAGTAGCGTCCCAAACCAACCAAGTGGGCTTCGTCCATCCCAATATTGACCTTGCGAGTTTGTAGTTTAGACAGAGTAGCAAACATGCCGTCAATCAGGTCATAAACCTTTTCTTCGCCAATAAGGAGAATGTCCTCTACATCACGGAGTTCTTGCACTTCCTTGACACCCCATTTGACGAAGGCTGACAAGTGGGCCAAGGTCTGGATGCAAGGTACAAAGGTCATATCAAACTGCTGGGCATAGGCTTCTATTTCCTGCAATTCCTCAGCTGAGTAGGCTCCACGGAAATAGCCAAAGTAAGGCTGCCCTTCAATCTGGTAAGTGTCTTCCATGTAGAGTTCAAAGGTTGAGTAGCCCATGAGAGCCAAGACCTCAATCATCTGCTTGGCAGCAGCCACATTCAGCACTGCATTTCGAGAACAGTCTGCCATATAAGCCAAATCTTCATAAGCTGCTTGTTCTCCAATCTCTACCTTGTCACCTTCTGCTAGAGCTGTTACCAACAAGGACAAGGCACGATAAAGTTGGTGGGGTTTGCGGTAAGTTAGTTGATAGTGGCCACCCTCACCCTTAATAGAGATAGAGGCTTGGTCAGACTGAGCGACAGCTACTTCCACATCTGGTAGAGAAATGTGCTTTGTCAGCAAGTCGATTGCCTGAATTTGTTTGGAACTAAGTCCTGTAAATCTTACCATTGGTTTTCCTCCTGTAGCCAGTTGACAAGGGCTCCGTAGAGATTAGCATCTGCGTGATAGGTGCAGGCCTGGATAACAGGTGCGACTGTGTATTCTTCGTAGGTATCGACAAAATAATCAACAGCCTTCTTGACACCTTGAATAAAATCTGGATTTTGACTGATAGAGCCACCCAGACTAATGACATCTGGATCAATCAGATACTGGATATTAAGCAAACCTTGCGCCAGATTGCGGTTCATGCGCTCAATAGCTTCTTGGCAAAGAGCATTCCCAGCTGTAGCCTCTTGGTAAATCTTGCGACCGTCCCAGTCAGTCTGACCAAATTTTTCAATCACATATCGCACCATATTTCCAGTTGACGCTAGTTGCGACCAGTTATTGAGCTTTTCAGCAGGGGCAAGGGTGGTCATGTAGCCAAATTCTCCACCCAGGCCGTGGCGACCTCGATGAAGTCTACCATTGATAATCATGGCTCCGCCAATCCCTGTCCCAATCACGACACAGGCTGCATTTTCAAGTTCTGGATGAGCCAGTAATTCACTGAGTCCAACGCAGTTGGCATCATTTTCCAGATGGACAGGAATCTGATAAGAGCTAAGCGCCTCATACCAAGAAAATCCGTGAATGTAGGGCACCGCACTGAAGCCATCAATCACACCTGTCTCTTGATTGACCGCGCCTGGAACGCTCATAGCAATCCCGCTATAATCCTGTTCTGACAAACGTTGATCTAGCCAAGATAGTAAGTCCTCCAAACTTTCTGGCGTTGGAATGCTTGTCTTATCTAGTATTTTCCCATCAGGAGTCAGACTGGCAAACTTAATCCCAGTCCCTCCGATATCAATCGTTGCAATGGTCATTGTTTTTACCATAAAAAGGGGCGAATCAGCAGTTAGTTCTTACCTTTTCGCCCCTCCTTTCTTTTTATGTTTACTTTTTGAAATTAAATTTCTTCTTTTTTGATGAATTCTGTACGAATCTCTTGTGGTGAAATGAGGCCTCTATGAACTGGGTATGGTCGTTCCAGTAGGTCCAGGAAGAGATGTTGACTTTCCGGTACACGCACATTTTCACTACACATATTGTAGTAGCGAAGAACATAGCCTTCTTCATTTTCAGCTACCTTAAAGGCTGTTGGACAGATTTGCGGTATGCTGAGAACAGAATGGCTCAAGAGGCTACCAGTCGCAGCCACGCTTCCTTCCTGTCTAGCAAGCTGAAGGCTGGTAAACGGTGTCTGCAAGGCTTTAGCACGACGGAAAGCTGAGAAGCGTTCTTGGACTTGGTGGCATTCAAGCGCAAACTCGACTTCAAACTCACGCAAACATTGTGCTTCTGGTGTTGGGAAGTAACCCCAGTCACCTAGCTCACCTGATGCACGCAAAATAGTCACTGCAATGGTGTCGTCTCCAAGGATTTCGTATTCATTCAATCCCTTGTTGGATACAGTCACACCTTTTTCATCGTCATACAGACTAACAAAGGCTTGTTGGTGTTGAGGATTTTCAGGATTTTCCCATGAAGCAGCTGGTTTGTTTGGTCGTGTCACCACCTCATAAATGCTTTCAGAATCATTGCTTGGACGCGTGTTGTGAGTCTTGACCAAGAGACGGATACGGTGGTCTTTGGCAGTGTTGGTAAAGCGAGTTTTAAAGCGGATTTGTGGATTATCAACGAAGATAGTCATCTCAGTTTCAAGAGGAATGCTTGTCAATTCTTCTGAACGTCCAGCTTCACGCTTCATAAACTCGATGATGCCTTTTTGCTCTTCTTCTAGCTTTTCATCCGCACTGACAGGCACGGTCAATTCATGTTTGAGCAAAATCTTAGCGTAGCGAGCTGTGTTTTCTAAGACCTCGTAGCCCTTAAGCTCTGCAAAGATTGGCTCTGTTCCTTTTGGTTGGAAATAGATATACTCATTTCCGATATCCCCACGGTCTTCGAAGCGGATAAAATCTTCATAGGCTTCGTGAGTTGTCTTGTCATAAACTGTGATATTGTCATCCACACTCACCGTTACAAATGGCGTATCAATCACTCCGTTTTGGTAAATACCGTCGCGGTGTTCTTGTTCTCCTTCCAGCAATTGGAAGGTTGTCCAAGAAAGAGGCGCTAGGTGAACTGGAATTGTCACGCGCACTTGTCGAGCAATACGAGCTTGGCGGAACTTATCTTTTGGTAAATCGTACTCAAAATTAGCTCCGAGGTCTTCGATTTTAGCCTCTACAGGACGCCCATCCAAGTCCTCCACACGGTAGCTTGGCAAGGTAAGAGCTGCCATCTTCTTGTAACCTTCTGTTGGGTGCAATTCCTTGAAATCACAAGTCGCCACATCAATCACTGTGCTGACAGTATCAACCTTATCATGCAAGCCTGTGTTAATGACAGTAAAGAGATTGTCGCTTTGAGCCTTAGCTGTAGCGATTTTACCCTTCCACTCATTAAGAAGATTGCTCTTAACAAAGGTTCCGACTTGGTTAACCTTGGCAAAACGAGTTTCCATCTCACGGTGAACTTCGTCCACGCTACAGCCACAGATACTATCATGTGGCGCATTTTGCAAAAGAGTTTTCCAAGCATAGGTCAACTGGTCCTTGTGGTTATGACCCCCAGTGATAATCGTCAAGGGTTCTACAACTTGCTCTAGGAGGTTGCTATTTTCTTGGAAGGCTTGTTTGAGATAAATACGGGATGAAGAAGTGTTGGCAAGTGTGTACCAGCCGTCTGTTTCCTGACTGGTCAACTCACCTGTAACCGTTGATAATTGCTCTGGTAGGGCACTTTCCACGGCTTGGACATATTCATCAAAAGAACTATGAACAAAGGTTACATCTGGGAAGAGTTCATTTGCCACACGAATGGCTTCACTCAAATTTTTCTGGACAGGCTGATGGTCACAGCCGTTCATCATCAACCACTGGTTGGTCGAAGCGTAGTCACGCACATCTGCCAGTTTTTGTTTCCAGAAGATCAAGGCCTCGTCTTTATCAACTGGAATTTCATTCCCATTACTGTACCAGTTGGCAAAGAGAATCCCGAGGACACGACTTCCGTCCGCACCCTGCCAGTACATTTCTGAAAACTGAGAAGTAAACTGCTCATCTTCGAGGACTTGGTTATCAAAACCAATCGGTTTCACACCACGACCAAAAGCGGCCACGTGAATGCCTGATTTTTGAAGGATTTGAGGCGCTTGCCCCATATTTCCAAAGGTATCTGGGAAGTAACCAATCTGGGTTGATTTGCCCCATTTTGCAGCCTCCTGCTGACCGATAAGAGTATTACGGACATTGGCTTCACTTGAAATCAAGTAGTCATCTTGCAAGATGTAAAAAGGACCAATTTTAAGTTTGCCTTCGTCAATATATCGTTGGACTTTGTCGCGATTCTCAGGGCGAATCTCCAAGTAGTCATCAAGGACAATGGTTTGACCATCCAAGTGGAAGCTCTTGAACTCAGGGTCATTTTCAAAGAGATCGAAGAGATTGTCAAATAATTCCACCAACTGCATACGGTGGCTTTCAAAAGGCAAGTACCACTCACGATCCCAGTGACTATGTGAGATAATATGTACGACAACATTTTCCATGAAGTAAAACCTCATTCTAAATTTAAATTTTTATTGTTAACGTTTTAAATGTAAATTTGTGATTCTTTCCAAGAATCAGTTGCGCTAAAGCGTGTTCCTTAGCGGATATCCAAGTAATCCAAGACCAACTCACAGAACATCATGTTAGCCCAAGAGAACCATTCACGTGAGTAGAGAGTTGGGTCATCTACGTGAAAGCTTTCATGCATAACACCTGTACCACCATCGCAAGCAACCAGCTGATCCAGCAAGAATTTCTTCTCTGCCTTGTCTGTCGTTGTCAATCCTTGGATAGAAAGGGCGATTGGCCAGATATAGCGATAGAAGGTATGAGAACTTCCGAGACCGCTAGCGTATTCTCCTTGGTAGAAGTAGGGATTTTCAGAGCTCAGAATGGTACGACGAGTTGCTTGATAAACTTCATCATTGACCGAACAGTAGCCCAGATAAGGCGCCGCCAACAAACTTGGTACGTTTGGATCATCCATGATGCTGGCATTTCCTAGACCATCCACTTCAAAGGCATAAATCTTTTCGCCCTTGCTGTTGCTTGTGTAGGCGTAGTTTTCGATACCTTCTTGGATTTCCGCTTTGAGACACTTAGCATCAGCAATAACACTCTCGCTATCAGCTAGGTCTAGTTCTGCAAAGATTTCTTGAACATACCCCAAAACAACAACTGCAAACATATTTGACGGAATCAAGTAACTATACTGACAACAGTCATCACTCGGACGAAAGGCTGACCAAGTCATACCTGTCACTGCAAAGTCAGGGCCAAATCCATCATTTACCAAGGTGTCTTCCTTACGGTCCGTATCTCGGACAAAACGATAAGGAGAGTTCTTGTGGTCTTGTTCCACTGTCCAGAGATGGAGAATTTCCTTAGTCGCTGCGACAAAAGTCTCATCAAACTGGCTAGTCTCGCCAGTCTCTTTCCAGAGGAGATAAGCCAGCTGCAAAGGATAGCAAAGCGAGTCCACCTCATACTTGCGTTCCCAAATCCAGCCATTAAGGTCAGTATGGTCTGTCTCGTGGTGCCCCTTCCAGTTTTCCTCAATGTTGAAGGAGTTGGCATAAGGATCCTTGAGCACCAAGGTCATCTGACGTTTGACTAAACCTGCAATGGTCTGACGCAGGAGGGCATCTCTTTTAGCCACATGCAGGTAGGGTCTGAGTTGGGCTGTCGAATCCCGAAGCCACATAGCAGGAATATCTCCTGTGAGTACAAAGGTTGAACCATCTTCTAGGATTTCAACCGTATTGTCCAAGGTGTCTGTGTAGCAACGCTCGAAAACATCCACCCACTCTGGATGGTCCTTAGCCCGCTCTGCCACTTCATCTAGCCATTCTCTAACAATTTCTTTTGAATAAATCATCGTGCAGTATCCTCTTTCAAACAAGTTTCATTTTCAGTATATAGCTTTTGAGACAGAAAATACATACACAAATGATAGTCATTTTTCTACAAAATAGTTATCTTTGAAACTCCTTTTCTAAAGGTTATCTCTTTCTGATATAATGTAGAAAAACAGCTAAAGGAAAGACTATGAAACCACTACTTGAAACTATCGATACCCGCTTTGGAACTGCCAGCAAGCATGCCTTTTCTCGGGGAAATACCCTGCCATACACAGGCGTGCCTTTTGGGATGAATTACTTTGTACCCCAGACCAGTGACCAGGAGGCTCTTGGTTTTTCGATCCGCATCTGCCTATCTTTCAGGGGATTCGATTAACCCACCAGCCCAGCCCTTGGATTGGCGACTACTCTTGGCTCCTTCTGACACCTGTCACAGGCCAACTGGGTGGAGACAGCCTCTTCCATCGCCAGTCTTCCTATGATATGGATAAGGCCTCTTTCCAACCTCATTATCTGAAAATTTTCTCCCTGCGCTATCAGATTGAAAGCCAGCTCACACCGACTTGCTACGGTGCTTCTATTCGTTTGGAACAAAAGCAAGGCAAAGTCCTCTCCCTCTATCTTCACGCAGCAGATGAATTGACTGTCGATCGAGTGGATAATCAGACTCTTATCCTTAGGCAAGAAGGACAAACTGAAACCAACAAAAATCCACTAACGATGTTCACTGTCCTGCGAATGAATACGGATATTCTTGCTGTCAACCAAGAAGACGGAGACTGGCGAATTGACTTAGCAGATAGCCATGCTGAGATTCAGCTAGCGACTTCTTTCATCTCGCCTTCTCAAGCTCTGCTTAATCTACCTCAAGAAGATTTTGAAGGCTGTAAAGCAAGTGCCCAAGCGGATTGGGAAAATCTCCTCCATCGTTTTGACATTATAGAGACAGGAGAAGCTAACCGAACCTTCTTTGACCACTGTCTCTACAGACTCTTCCTCTTTCCTCAAACTTTTTATGAGGTTGATGAATCAGGGCAAGCCATCCACAAAGATTTGGCTACTGGAACTGTAAAGCCCGGTGTCCTCTTTAGCAATAATGGTTTCTGGGATACCTTCCGCACCACCTTCCCCCTCATTGCCCTTATCATACCAGAGCACTATCACCGCTTTTTAGAAGGCTTTCTCAATAACTACCGCGATACTGGTTTCCTTCCAAAATGGCTGGCTCCAGATGAACGTGGCATGATGCCAGGTACCCTGCTAGATGGCATTATCGCAGATAGCGCCTGCAAGGACATGGCCCCCGACCTAGAAGAAGAACTCCTCCAAGCCATGCTTGAAACAGCCTGCAAGTCCGACCCTCTCGGCATCAATGGTCGTCACGGATTAGCCCAATACCAAGAACTAGGCTACCTCTCTACCGACCACCACGAAAGCGTCAGCCACACCCTAGACTATGCCTATAGTGACTTTTGTATCTCTAGCTGTGCTGAAAAACTAGGGAAAATAGAAATCGCTGAAACCTACAAGGCCGCATCACAAAATTACCGCCATCTATTTGACGCTGAGACAGGTTACATGCGAGCGCGTGATGGTCAAGGCAACTTCCGTCCTGATTTCTCTCCTTATAGTTGGGGACGTGATTATGCCGAATGTTCAGCCATCCAAGCAACTTTAGGCGTCCTCCACGATATCCCAGGCTTGATCCAGCTTATGGGTGGAAAAGAAGCCTTTAGCAACTATCTTTTAAAAGCCTGTCAGGAGGCTCCCCTCTTTGAGACAACAGGCTATGGCTACGAGATTCACGAAATGAGCGAGATGGCTACTGCTCCTTTTGGACAACTCGCCATTTCCAACCAGCCAAGCTTCCACATTCCTTATCTCTTCCGTTACGGCGATTACCCTGACTATACGGCTCTTCTCATCAAGACGCTCCGTCAGAAAGCTTTTCACCCAAGTTGGGAAGCCTATCCTGGCGATGAAGACAATGGCAGTTCTCAGCCTGGTACATCTGGTCAGCTCTCGGTTTTTATCCGACCTGTCCAGGAAAACCAAGCTATGACCTCGGAATCCCTCTCTTTGACCACCTCCGAGTCTACCTTGCCAAAGAAGATAAATGGCTAGATATTCATGCTGAGCAAAACCACAGCCATTTTAACTTTGTAAAAGAATGCCGACTGGACACAACTCTAGTATCAACTATTCAACACCAAGATCTCCTAAAAGCTGAACAACTAACCTTCACCCTCAGCTGGTTACCAAGTCACTCGTCAATTTCCTGAAATGCAACAATCTCCTAGCAGACTTTCCTGCTAGGAGATTTTCTTATGTGAGGTACTTGTTTAAGATTTGAAAACCGAATTTATTATTCAATAATCATCAAACAATCTACCAATTAATCTTCTTCGTCTTCTTTACGACGACGGACTGCAAGACCAATACCAAGTACTGCACTTGCGGCAGCTGCTACCATAAATGCTACAGAATCTGCTGTACCTGTATTTGGCAATTCTTTAGCTGCTTTACGCGCGTTTTTTGCTGCTTCTTGGCTAGCATTAGATGCTGCTTGAGCAGTAGCCGGAGTTGCATGATCAGTTGATGAAGCAACTTTCGCCATGAAGTCTTCGATACGTTTAACCATTGCATCCACTTCTGCTTGAGTTGCGTCTGCATTAGCAAATACTTTCTTAGCATCTGCTGATAATTTATTCGCTTTTTTTGCAGTTTCTGCATCAAACTTAGCTGATTCTTTAATGATTAGTTCATCTAATTGACGAATAGCGCCTTCTAACTTAGCTTTATCCACTTTCGCTTCATTGTTCGTTGCTCCATTATTGCCAGAAGTTCCATTTCCTCCATTATTTTGAGCTGAAGGACGTTGTTTGAATGCATCATCTCTTGGAATTGCTAATACTTGACCCTCTTTTGTAACAATAGTTACATTTCCAGCTTTATCAATGTTAACAGCTAGATTTAGCTTACCATCTTTCATAACTTTCATGTTACCATCTTTATCGATTGTAATTTTCACTTTAGAATCTTTAGATGTGTAAACTGTGTTTCCATCTTTATCTGTTGATTTAATGTAAGCATCAAGATCGAATTTTTCTACATTTGTGATAGCACCTAGAACCTTGAATTGGAATTTCGCTTTTTCTTCTGGAGTAATATTAGCAAGGTCTGCTACCTCTACTTTACTCAAGTCGATATCAAGATTATCTCCACCGTGTTTAGATTTAGAAACAGCTTCTTTATCTTTCACTAATTGTTCTTTAGAAATTGTTGCTGTAGAACCGTCTGGCATTGTGACTGTGGCATTACCCTTATCATCTACTACTACAGTCGCTCCTGGATTGACGGCTTCAATTGTTTTCTTAACAGCTTCTTTTTCAGCATCTGTTAAGTTTTCTTTATCTCCAACTAATGTACGAACAGCTGGAGTTTTAACTTTAGCGTTTGTTGCTTCGTCAGCTAATTTTTCTGCTGGAATGACTAAGTCTGAAGCTGGGATATTAAGAACTGTTCCGTCACCTTTAGTTACTGTTGCATTCCCTTTGTCGTCTACTACTACAGTTGAACCTGGGTTGACTGCTTCTACAGCTTTCTTAACTTTTGCTTTTTCTTCATCTGTTAAGTTAGCTGGATCTTTTACTACAGTCTTAGCTGCTGGTGTGTTTGCATCGTTACCACCATTAGGTTTGTTAGCATCGTCTTCTACTTTAACTAAGTCTGTTGATGGGATAACTGAAACATTACCATCTTGGACTACTGTTGCATTTCCTTTATCGTCTACTACAACTTCAGCACCTGGATTTGCTGCTTTAACTTTATCTTCGATGGCTTTCTTCTCAGCGTCAGTTAATTTCTCTGGATTTGCTACTTTTGTCTTAGAAGCTGGTGTAACTGCATTGTCTTTAGCTTTTCCATCGTTCACATCTTTTTCAGATTTTGTTAAATCTGATGCTGGGATAACTGCTGTATTTCCGTTTGGAAGTGTGACTGTTGCGTTTCCTTTATCGTCTACTACTACAGTTACTCCTGGGTTTACTGCTTTAACTTTAGTTGCAATTGCATCTTTCTCATCTTTTGTTAATGAGTCTGGATTTGCAACTTTTGTCTTAGAAGCTGGTTTAACAATGTCATTTCCTGCTTTTGGTGCTTTTTCTGCATCTGCATTCTTCGTTAAGTCTGTCGCTGGAATGACCGCTGTCTTA
>AQTU01000035.1:0-17371 GCA_000385835.1 Streptococcus mitis 13/39
TTGTTATTTTCAACTCTTACTATTATACTGGCTTTTCAAACTTTGTCAACACTTTTTTGAAACTTTTTTCAAATTAAGTAAAAAGAGCCAGAATTAAACTGACTCTTCTATTGATTATTAAACTTAGAAGCACGTTCTTCTCCCCACCAATATGGGATTAGTTCTGCGACTTTCACTGTCTTTCTTCTATCGTAGTCCATCATGAATTCTGCATCTTTATTTTCAGCATTAAGCTCTAAAAGGAATTCTCTACAGGCACCGCAAGGCATGGCTGAACTTCCACCATAAGGTGGTTTGTCTCGAAAGGCTAAGACTTTTTTAACCTTAGTTTGTCCCGAAAATTGGTACATATTGAAGAGTGCTGCCCGCTCTGCGCAGAGATGGAAAACACCACAGGTTCCCTCCATACAGAATCCTGTAAATATTTGTCCATCTTCTGCTTCTACTGCGGCAACGACATGATTCGCATAAACAAAATCAGACACTTCATGTGGATTATACAATTTCTGTGCTTCTTCGTACATTTTTTCCCAGATGTCCATTATTGTACCCTTCTTACTTAGAGATTTCCTTTAGCATATTTTCGATATGTTGGATTGATTTTTCACGGCCTAACAAGAAGATCGTATCTGGCAATTCTGGTCCATGCATTTCACCTGAAACAGCGATACGAATAGGCATGAAAAGATTTTTCCCTTTAATACCTGTTTCTTTTTGGACTGCTTTAATTTGTGGGAAGATATTCTCTGTCACAAATTCATCATCTGTCATCGCTTCAAGTTTTGCTTTGAAGGCTTCAAGAACTGTTAGGACTGTTTCCCCCGCCATGACTTCGCGCTCTGCTTCTGTCAATTCTGGAAAATCTGAGAAGAAGAGATCTGTCAATGGGATAATCTCATCTACTGATTTCATTTGTGGTTTATAGAGCTCAACTAGTTTTTCAGCCTTGTCAGTTAAACGGCCTGCTTCCTCTAAGAATGGTTTTGCCATTTCAAAGATAGTTTCTAGGTCTGCATTCTTGATATAATCATTGCTCATCCAGTCGAGTTTCTTCTGATCAAAGGCTGCTGGAGACTTGCTCAGGCGGTTTTCATCGAAAAGTTTAATCAATTCTTCACGAGAGAAAATCTCATCTTCGCCACCTGGGTTCCAACCAAGAAGAGCAATAAAGTTAAAGACTGCTTCTGGAAGGTAACCTTTTTTACGGTAGTCTTCGATAAACTGAAGGGTATTAGTATCGCGTTTAGACAATTTTTTCCCAGTTTCAGAGTTGATAATCAAGGTCATGTGACCAAACTCTGGAGCTTCCCAACCAAGCGCTTCATAAACCATGAGCTGTTTTGGTGTATTAGCAATATGGTCGTCTCCACGGATAACATGGGAGATTTGCATATCGTGGTCATCGATAACAACGGCAAAGTTGTATGTTGGGTAACCGTCTTTCTTTTGGATAACCCAGTCACCACCAATATTGCCACCTTCAAATTCGATATCACCTTTAACCATATCATGCCACTTGTAGATACCTGACTCATTGACCGCCAAACGAACTGTTGGAATGATACCAGCTGCTTCACGTTCTGCGATGTAAGCTGCTTTTTCCTCTTCACTCATACCAAGGTATTCGTTAATGTAGCGAGGTGTTTCACCAGCTGCTTCTTGGCGTTCGCGTTCAGTTGCCAACTCTTCTTCTGTAACGTAAGATTTGTAGGCTTTTCCTTCAACTAGCAATTGATCGATGTATTTTTGATACAAGTCCAAACGCTCAGACTGACGGTAATTTTCATGTGTTTCTGGGCTTTCATCCCAATCCATACCTAACCAGCGAAGGTTTTCAAGCTGTGAACGTTCACCATCCTCGACATGACGTTTACGGTCAGTATCTTCGATACGAATGATAAAAGTTCCACCATGATGACGTGCGTAAAGGTAGTTGAACAATGCTGTACGGGCATTCCCGATGTGTAGTAGTCCTGTTGGACTTGGTGCGTAACGTACGCGGATATCTTTTGACATAGTTTCTCCTATAAAGTCTCTAGGCGTCTGCCTTTTTACTCTCTATATTATATCACAAGTCTTGGCTGAGTCCAATTTCTATGGATAAAGAGAGTAAAAAGAGTGGACAAACCACTCTTTTCTTCTATTATAGACGTGCGTTAAGTTCTTTGCTCAATTCTTCAAATCCTGGTTTTCCAAGAAGGGCAAACATGTTACGTTTGTAAGCTTCAACACCTGGTTGGTCAAATGGGTTGATAGCATTCAAGTAACCTGAAAGAGCGATAGCCAATTCGAAGAAGTAGATAGTGTAACCAAGAGTGAAAGCGTCTTGCTCTGGAAGAGTCACGTACATGTTTGGTACATCACCATCTGTGTGGGCAAGAAGAACACCATCAGTTGCTTTTTTGTTTACAAAGTCAACGTCTTTTCCTTGAAGGTAACCAAGTCCATCAAGGTCTTCTTCCAAGCTAGGAATAGTCACGTTTTTACGAGGTTTGTCAACACGGACAACTGTTTCAAACATGATACGAGTTCCTTCTTGGATAAATTGACCAAGTGAGTGCAAGTCAGTTGAGAAGTTGGCTGAAGTTGGGTAGATACCTTTTTGGTCTTTCCCTTCTGATTCACCAGCCAATTGTTTCCACCATTCTGAGAAGTATTGAAGTGATGGCTCGTAGTTTACCAAGATCTCAGTTGCATAACCTTTACGGTAAAGGATGTTACGAACTGCTGCGTATTGGTAAGCTTCGTTTTCAGAGATTTTATCTGAAGTGTAGTCTTTGCGAGCTGCATTCGCACCTTCCATAAGGGCTTTGATGTCAGCTCCTGATGCTGCGATTGGAAGCAAACCAACGGCTGTCAATACTGAGAAGCGTCCACCGATATCATCTGGAACAACAAATGTTTCCCAACCGTTAGCATCTGCTTCAACCTTAACAGCACCTTTTTGGCGGTCAGTTGTTGCATAGATACGTTTGTTGGCTTCTTCTTGACCGTATTTCTTAACCAAAAGTTCTTTGAAGACACGGAAAGCGATAGCTGGTTCAGTTGTTGTACCTGATTTAGAAATCACGTTTACTGAGAAGTCTTTATCAGCTACGTACTCTACCAAGTCAGCAAGGTAAGTAGATGAGATTGAGTTTCCTGCGTAAAGGATTTGTGGAGCTTTGCGTTCTTCTTTTGTTTGCAAGTTAGCAAAGTGGTGGTTCAAGAAGTCGATTGCTGCTTTGGCACCAAGGTAAGATCCACCGATACCGATCACAACCAAGACATCGCTGTCTGATTTGATTTGCTCAGCAGCTTTCAAGATACGGTCAAATTCTTCACGGTCGTAGTTTTCAGGAAGATCCAACCATCCCAAGAAGTCGCTACCAGCACCAGTTCCTTTACGGATCAATTCATCTGCTGCTGTTACTTGTGATTGCATGTATTCCACTTCATGTGGTGCAACAAATTTGTCTAAAACTTTTGAATAATCAAATTTAATATGTGACATGTTATTCCTCCAATATTTCTTCTTTTCTATCATAACGCTTACCTTCGTTTTTTTCAAGTTTTTTTGTCGAATTTCTCCAATTTTTATCAGAATTCAAACGTTTGCGTAAAAATGCCACATTCCAAAAATTTTGAAAAAATAAAATAAAGAACGACCAGATGTCCCAGTCGTCACAGTTCATTCAATAAATACTCAAATAGTTCTAAATTGCCATCTTCCTCATTAACCAGAAACTCTGGATGCCACTGCAAACCGATAATACGGTGTTCGTCGATAGACTCAATCGCTTCGATGGTTTGGTCTCTTGGATCAATGGCAGTCACACGGAAATTAGGTGCCAAATCTTTAATACTTTGACGATGAACGGAATTAACCTGACTTTCTTTTCCAAATAGCTTGGCCACCACACTTCCTTCTACTGTCTCAATAGAATGAGACGTTCCGAAAGGCAGTCCTTGCCAGTGACCTTCGATTTCTTGATTGAGGGTTCCCCCAAAGGCAACATTGACAAGTTGAACACCGCGACAGATTGCCATAATTGGTTTATTCTGACGAAGCGCTTCTTTCAAGAGTGCCAATTCAAATTCGTCACGCACTAGATTGTAATCATCGCTCTCGATGGTTTTTTTCTCTCCATAAAACTGAGGATGAACATTTTGGCCTCCTGTCAAAATGAGTTTGTCAATCATTTCCACATAATCGCGTACAACTGACTCATCACCAACAGGAATGACTAAAGGGAGACCACCGACTTGACGAATGCTCTCTGCGAATCTACAAGAAACAGATGAATGAATGTTTTTGCCTTCTGCGTCTACGGGACATAGATTTGCAGCAACTCCTACAACCGTTCTAGCCATGATGCCTCTCCTTTCGAATGTTAACGATAGTCCTATCATATCACTCAAAATGACTTTCGTCTAATATGTTTTTTTTAAGACTGTGATAAATATTTTTTATGGATAAGAAAAAGCTGCCCACATAGGACAACTTTTTCCTTATTCAAAGACAAATTGATTGTGATAGAGTTCTGAGTAGAATCCACCTAGTTTCAAGAGTTCATGGTGATTACCACGTTCAATCACTTCTCCATCTTTAAGGACAATAATCTGATCAGCATTGAGGATGGTCTTCAAACGGTGAGCAATGACGAAACTAGTTCTACCTGCTACAACCGCCTCCATGGCATGCTGAATCTTGCTTTCTGTCACCGTATCTACGTTTGAAGTTGCTTCATCTAGAATGAGAACCTCTGGATCTGTCATCAAGGTTCGAGCGATAGAAATCAATTGCTTTTGCCCAGTTGAGAAGATACTCTGGTCATCATCGATAAGAGTATCGTATTTATCAGGCAAACTTTCGATATAGTCGTGAATGTGGGTTGCCTTGGCTGCTGCCTCAACCATTTCTTGACTAGCATCTGGCACACCGAAACGGATATTGTCTCGAATCGTTCCGCTAAACAAGACCGAATCTTGCAAGACAATTCCCACCTTACTTCTGAGACTATCCAAGTCATAGTCACGAATGTCTTTTCCGTCAAAATAAATACCACCAGCATCAACATCATAAAAACGATTGATGAGGTTCATAATAGTCGTTTTCCCTGAACCCGTCGGCCCAACAACCGCTGTCATCTGACCTTTAGGGGCAGAAATACTGACATCTTTCAAAATAGGTTTATCAGGCAAGTATGAAAAATCAATATGACTGATTTCAACACCTTCTTGCAACTTAGTGAAGATTGGAGCCTTTTCAGGTCGGATTTCTTCCTCTGCGTCAAACATTTCCTGAATCCGTTCAGCACCTGTAAAGGCCAACTGAAGACTTCCCCAACTCGCTGCAACTTGGATAATAGGCTGGTAGTACTGCTGTGAAAATTGTGCAAACATAACAATCAAACCGAGGGCTGTACTAGTTTCAATAGACTTATCATTCAAAAGTACAGCTGAACCAGCAAAGATGACGATGGCTGTATTAACCAGGCTCATCCCATTCATGACAGGGAAAAGAATTCCTGAGAACATTCTTCCTTTAAAGGTCGCCTTGCGCACGCGCTCATTTTGTTCAAGAAATCCTGCCATCATATCCTCTTGAATTCCTTGCACAATCACGGCTTTTTGGCCTGAGATACTCTCATCCATATAGGCGTTGAGCTTCCCTACCTCTTTCTGCTGGAGGTTAGTGTATTTGCGTGCCATTTTTACGATGAAAATTAGCATGAGGAAGGCAGCTGGTGTGCTGGCAATGGTGATGAGGGCCAGCGTCACATTCCTCGAAAACATGACAATAATCAGACCAATGTATAAAACAATATTACTCATGACCTGAATCAAGCTTTCGTTAAAGGCTTGGAGGATATTATCCAAATCACTGGTAAAACGAGACAGGATATCGCCATCTTGTCGGCGGTCAAAGAAAGAAACTGTCAAGCGAGCAAGCTTACCGAAGAGGCCTTTGCGCATCTCGTTGGTCGACTCTGCAATCACGCGCGTCATGAGACACATGTATATCACACTAGAGATAAATAGAACCAAAACCAACAGTCCAAGATTGACCATGATTCCTGATAGACTTTGCCAAACAAGTTCTGGATTGCCATCTTGATAAGCTTGAACTAAATTAGCTAACTGCGTCACTGCTTGTCCAGAAAATACCGGAAAGAGAGCTTGGGCAAGAGTCGCCAAAACAATCATCAGTATGACAACTACAAATGATAGCTTATAAACTTTAAAATAATTCCAAAAAAATTGAACTGTCTTCATTTTACTCCTCCTTTCCTTTTTGTGTTTCATATATTTCACGGTAAACGGCATTGTTGGCAACCAAGTCTGCATGCGTGCCCTGACCAATCAATCGCCCTTGATCTAGAACCAAGATTTTATCTGCATGGACAACCGAGCTAATCTTTTGCGCGATGATAATGGTTGTCGTCCCCTTCAAGTCCTTATTCAAGGCTTCTTGCACTAGGCGCTCTGACTTAGCATCCAAGGCTGAGGTCGAATCGTCAAAAATCAGAATACGTGGATTGCTGACAATCCCACGCGCAATCGACATCCTTTGTTTTTGCCCACCTGAGAAATTGGTTCCCCGTTCCTCAACTGGACTTTCAAAGGTTTTTTCCATACGATGAATGAATTCACTGGCTTGGGCAATGTTGGCTGCTCGCTCCATTTCAAATAGAGTAGCATCTCCCTTACCCTGTCTCAAGTTATCTGCAATCGTTCCACTAAAGAGAATAGCACGTTGGAGAACGATAGACACTGTTTTACGCAAGGTTCCTTCACTCACTTCTCGAATATCCTTGCCTCCGATTTTGATAGACCCTTCCTGTGGGTCAAAGAGACGTGGAATCAATTGAGCCAAGGTTGATTTTCCTGCACCAGTCGCTCCAACTACACCAACCATTTGACCAGGCTCGATGGTAAAGCTCACATCTTTCAGCATCGGTTCCTTGTCCATTGGATAGGTAAAGGTCACATTTTCAAAGCTGAGACTGCCAACCAACTCTTCATCTGGGACATCCTTGAAGGTCATGGCTGGCTCTGCATCCAGAATTTCTCGAATACGACGCATAGAAATCATGGCACGACTGACAGAATTCCCCAAAAATCCAACCATGACAATGGTAAAGATAATCTGGCTTAGGTAATTGACAAAGGAAGCAATGGAGCCAACAACTGACGGATCCGATTGAACCATCCCTGCAACTAGCCAAATAGAGAGGAATACCGCCCCATAACCGACCAACATCATAAAAGGTTCCACTACTGAAAAGGCATAACCGATGTAAAGATTTTGACCGAGTAGCTCGTCTGAAACCCCCGTAAACTTAGCAAACTGCTCTTTTTCTTGGACAAAGGACTTGACCACGCGAACGCCACGCAGATTTTCCTTGGCAATAGCATTGATGCGCTCAAGAAGGGTTTGAAACTTGGCAAAACGAGGCCCCATCATTCCCATCATGACAGCAGTCAAACCAAAAATCAAGACTACCATGAGAACAATCACCCACCACAGAGAAGGTAAGGTTTGAACCGCCAGGATAAACGAACCGATGAACAAGAGGGGAAGTCTGAAAAGAATTTGGAAGGTCATCATGACGACGTTCTGAATCTGGTTGATATCATTTGTCATGCGAACGACTAGATTTCCCGCATTAAATTGTTCAATATTGGCATAAGAAAAGGTTTGGATTTTACGGAAGGCATCCTCTCGAAGGTCAGATGAAACTCCTTGGGCAATATAGGCTGCGAGGACAACATTGAGCCCACCAGCAACTAGACCAACCACGGCCACACCAATCAACCAAGCCCCGATACTATAAATGGCTTCATATTTCCCAGCAAGTAGGGCGTCTAAGACTTCCTGCAGGTAACGCGGTTGCAAAAGTGAACTAGCAACCATCAAGCCTGTCATCAGGAGCGAAGCCAAGGCCTGCCACTTGTAGGTTTTTATTTTCTGAATCAGCATACTTTCTCCTTAAAAAATAGACAAAAGGGAGCGACAATGCGTCAGCTCCTTTTCATTCTGTTTGTGTGATGTTATTCTAGCAAAAAAGTGGAAACTTGTCAAAGAAGTCTCCTTGATACAAATTAGTGCGCTTTCATCTACAGTAATGCATGATAAAGGTTTTTATGGTAAAATAGTAAAAAGAAGGTTATAAAGGAGGGGAATATGGAAAAACAAACCATCGCCGTCTTGGGGCCTGGTTCTTGGGGAACTGCCCTTTCACAAGTCTTAAATGACAATGGACACGAGGTACGTATTTGGGGAAACATTCCCGAGCAAATCAATGAAATTAATACTAACCATACTAACAAACACTACTTTAAAGATGTCGTTCTAGATGAAAACATCATTGCCTACACCGACTTATCAGAGGCACTGAAAGATGTAGATGCGATTTTGTTTGTTGTCCCAACAAAAGTGACACGACTTGTTGCCCAACAAGTTGCAAAAACCTTGGACCATAAGGCTATCATCATGCACGCATCAAAGGGATTAGAACCTGATAGCCATAAACGACTATCAACCATTCTTGAAGAAGAAATTCCTGAACATCTCCGCAGTGATATTGTCGTTGTTTCAGGCCCTAGTCATGCAGAAGAAACCATTGTACGTGACCTGACTTTAATCACTGCTGCTTCTAAAGATTTACAAACAGCTCAATACGCTCAAGAGCTCTTTAGTAATCACTACTTCCGACTTTATACTAATACGGATGTTATCGGAGTTGAAACTGCTGGTGCTCTTAAAAACATTATCGCTGTCGGTGCTGGAGCCTTACATGGTTTAGGATTTGGTGACAACGCTAAGGCAGCCATCATCGCTCGAGGCCTAGCAGAAATTACCCGCTTAGGAGTAGCACTCGGTGCCAATCCATTGACCTATAGTGGCTTATCTGGTGTAGGAGACCTGATCGTAACGGGAACCTCCATCCACTCTCGTAACTGGAGAGCCGGAGATGCTCTTGGTCGTGGAGAATCTCTAGCTGATATCGAAGCCAATATGGGCATGGTGATTGAAGGAATTTCAACGACTCGAGCAGCTTATGAACTAGCGCAAGAACTTGGAGTCTATATGCCAATTACACAAGCCATTTACCAAGTTATTTACCACGGAACCAATATTAAAGATGCCATTTATGACATCATGAACAATGAATTTAAATCAGAAAATGAGTGGTCTTAACCCTCTAGAGAAAGGATTCTTATGACATCAAAAGTTAGAAAGGCAGTCATCCCTGCCGCTGGACTCGGGACTCGATTTTTACCAGCAACCAAAGCACTTGCTAAAGAAATGTTGCCAATTGTGGACAAACCAACTATCCAATTCATCGTAGAAGAAGCTCTTAAATCAGGTATTGAAGATATTCTGGTTGTCACTGGTAAATCAAAACGTTCTATTGAAGACCACTTTGACTCAAACTTTGAGCTTGAGTACAACCTCAAAGAAAAAGGCAAACATGACTTGCTAAAATTGGTAGACGAAACAACTGGCATTCGCCTTCACTTTATCCGTCAAAGCCATCCTCGTGGTCTTGGCGATGCTGTCTTACAAGCAAAAGCTTTTGTGGCGAATGAACCCTTCGTTGTCATGCTTGGTGACGACCTAATGGATATCACAGATGACAACGCTGTACCTTTGACAAAACAATTGATGAATGATTACGAGTCGACTCACGCATCAACAATTGCTGTTATGCCTGTCCCTCATGAAGAAGTTTCAGCATATGGAGTTATCGCTCCTCAGGGTGAAGGGATTAATGGTCTCTACAGTGTCGAAACTTTCGTTGAAAAACCAGCTCCAGAGGATGCTCCAAGTGATTTAGCAATTATCGGGCGCTATCTGCTCACACCAGAAATTTTTGAGATCCTCGAAAATCAAGCTCCTGGCGCTGGAAATGAAATCCAGCTTACCGACGCTATTGATACGCTTAATAAAACACAACGTGTTTTCGCCCGTGAATTTACAGGAGCTCGTTACGACGTTGGGGATAAGTTTGGCTTTATGAAAACATCTATTGACTATGCCCTCAAACACCCACAAGTCAAAGATGACTTGAAAGATTACCTCATCCAACTAGGGAAAGAGTTATCTGAGGGGGAATAGAAGAATATTCTATATAAAAAGCACCGAATCGGTGCGCACTTTTTCAAGTTGTGTACGGACAAAGCCTTATTTTAACTTGCTGTGTTGTTTCGAATGGTTCCAAAATAATAAATAATTTTAAATTTGACTTAACTGTTAGAGTAGTCATGGTTAAATTAAATCAACCGAGTCGAACATAAGTTGTTTAATTTTGTGGAAGCTATTAATAAGAATATAATAAGGGAGAAAGATAGGGGTAATTTTAATTTTAAAGTGATTGCGGACACTATCAAAGTAAAAGATTATGGAAAACAAATTTGTAGAATTTATCAAAAACAATAAAAAAGTAATCATTTCATCAGTTGCAGTTGGTGTTGTATTGGTATTAGGGTTTGGATGGTATTCATATTACCAACATCAAGCAGAGCAACAAGCAAAAATTGTACAATTAGAAAAAGATAGCAAATCAGACAAAGAACAAGTTGATAAACTATTTGAATCATTTGATTCATCTTCAGATGAATCTATTTCTAAGTTGAAAGAATTATCTGAAACTTCACTTAAAACCGATATAGGTAAAGACTATCTTAATAACAAAGTCAAAGAATCATCTAAAGCCATTGTAGATTTTCATTTGCAAAAAGGTTTGGCTTATGACATCAAAGATTCAGATGACAAATTTAAAGATAAAACAACCATAGAAAATAATGTAAAAGAAATCAATAAACAAATTGATTTTATCAAGAAAGTTGATGAAACATTCAAACAAGATAATCTTGAAGAAACTACAAAATATCTTACTGATATTGTAGATAAATTCAATAAGCAAATCGAAACTTTAAAGAAAGAAGAAGAACAAAAAGCAGCTGAAAAAGCTAAAGAAGAGAAGAAACAATCAGAAGCTAAATCACAAGAATCTTCTGGTGGATCAAGTAGTTCAAGTAGTTCAAGCAGTTCAAGTTCTAACTCATCTTCTGATTCTGGATCAAATGGTGGCGGAAGTAATTATGAAGCCCCAGCTACCGAACAATATTCATCTGGCAACAGCAATAGCGGCGGAGGAAAAGATGGCTATACAAGATATACGGGAACTGATGCTTTTGGCCATTCAGGCAGTTATCAAGCAAATCACAGCAATGGTGATGTTCGTGACGACAATGGAAACCACCTTGGAAACTATGGTGGAGGAATTACTGATTTTAGACAACGTTAATAACTATTTTAGAGCTGTGTTGTTTCGAATGGTTCCAAAACACATTAAAAGCTACTCATTTTTTGAGTAGCTTTTTTCTTATTCAAGTTTACATATTATACTCTTCGAAAATCTCTTCAAACCACGTCAGCGTCGCCTTACTGTATATATGTTACTGACTTCGTCAGTTCTATCTACAACCTCAAAGCAGTGCTTTGAGCAACCTGCTGCTAGTTTCCTAGTTTGCTCTTTGATTTTCATTGAGTATTAGTCGTCACAATCCCATTCCCTTGTAGAAAAGCAAGACTGCGAACCCTACGAACAACACTAACGCTACCAGTCTATGACTAGCGCTATACATCCGTCTTTCTCCTCTAACTGGAAAGATAACTGCTAGAAATGCGCCACCAACTGCACCTCCGATATGACCTGCTAGACTGATTCCTGGAATCAGAACACTTCCAATAATGTTAATCACAAAAAGTGTCAGATAAGATTGCCCTAGCTGTTGGATATAGGGATTACGCGTTGCATAGCGAAGAACAATAATTGCAGCAAATAGCCCATAGAGAGAAGTCGATGCTCCTGCGGCTAAGGATTTGGGACTAAATACAAAAACAAAGAGATTGCCCATCATTCCTGATAAGAGATAGAGAAAGAAAAACTGCTTAGAACCGAAAATTTTCTCTACCTGCCTACCAAGATAATAAAGCGAAAGCATATTGACAATGAAATGCTCCAACCCAATATGAACAAAAATGGCAGAGAAGAGACGCCAAGCCTGCTCAGGAAAGAGGCGAATAGCTGGCCCATACATGGCTCCAAATCGAAATAATGTATCTGCCCTGTCAAAGTTTCCGCCTGCAGTGACCAACATTAGTAAAAATACCAAGGCAGTCACTAAGAGGAAAAAACTCGTCACAGGGTAACGTCTATCAAAGATTTCCTTCATCAATTAATACCTCCTGAACAGGAATATCATGGTTTTCAGGGATAAAGTCCTGAATTTGACAAGGATATATCGTACTCAAAGTATTACCAGGAAAATGTTCCAGATAGCGGTCATAATAACCTCCACCGTATCCAATCCGATATCCTTCCGTCGTAAAAGCCAGACCAGGAACATGAATCAAATCAATCTGAGAGGCATCCACTACTTCCAAATCTCCCTGTGGTTCCAGTAAGCCAAAGGCAGTTTTTACCAACTGTTGCGGATCATAGACTACAAAATCCATGCGCCCTTTGGTATAGGTTTTAGGTATCAGAACCTTCTTGCCGTCCTTCAGGGCCTGCTCAATCAATCTCTGAGTTTGAAATTCATGAGGAAAAGAGAGATAGGTTGCAATGACCTTGGCTTCTTGGTAAAAGGGGTGTTGTAAAAGTCGCTCAGTTAAAGCTTGGTCTATAAGTTGTTTTTGCTCTCGAGGTAAAGCCTTCATTTCTTGCAAGACTTGCTTACGTAATTCCGATTTCATAGATAACCCCTCTACTCTTCTGCCTTCTTTTTCAGGAAACTAGAGACCGCATCCACCCCAATAGCTAATGCTTCTTCCTTAGGACTCATCTGAGGGTGATGAAGGGCGTAGGGACTATCAATACCTAGCCAGAACATAACGCCATCAACTTTTGAAAGGAGATAACCAAAGTCTTCACCTGTCATAGCAGGTTCGATATCAATCAACTCGATTCCGTCTTTTTCTTCAAAGAAGTCCATCAGTTCACGCGCCAAGGCTGGATGGTTCTCAACAGGCAGGTAACCACCTTGTTTGAGTTCCACTTCGACTTCCATATCGAAGGCTGCTGCAACTCCTTCTGCAACTGTTTTGACCCGCTTTTGCACCAAGAGACTCATATCTTGAGTCAAGGCCCGAATGGTTCCGTGTAAAAATGCTGTGTCTGTAATGACATTGTTGGTTGTTCCAGCTTGGAAAACTCCAAAGGTCACCACCGCTCCCTCGATTGGGTTGACATTACGGCTGACAACTGACTGCACCTGGGTTATAAAGTAACTAGCCGCCACCAAGGCGTCATTAGCTTCATGTGGAAAGGCTGCGTGTCCTCCTTTGCCTTTGAAACGGATCTTCACCTCGCAAGTCCCTGCAAAGAGTGTATGAGTATTAGTCGCAATCTGACCAACCTTCAAATCTGGTCGAACATGAAGGCCATAAAATTGATCTGGCAACCAGTCTCCAAAAGCCCCATCCTCATACATGAGCATGCCACCAGCTTCATTTTCTTCAGCAGGTTGAAACAGAAAGAGCAGATTATTCTTGGGTTGCTCTTCAAGGGCGCGCTCTAGACAGCCCAAGGCAATAGTCATGTGGAAATCATGGCCACAAGCGTGCATACGACCTTGATGTTGAGAAGCGAAAAGAAGGTCTGTTTGTTCGACGATAGGCAGGCCATCAATATCTGTTCTCCAACCAATGGTACGCTCTGGCTGACTTCCCTGCAAATAAACCAAAATCCCTGTCCGCCAAGTTCGAACTTGGACAAAATCCTTGCCCGCAGTCAATTTCTTAATCACATCCAGCAGATAAGCCTGAGTCTTGAACTCCTCCAAGCCAATCTCTGGAATCTGGTGCAAATCTCGTCTAGTCTGAATCAAATCTAACATCTATCTATCCTCCGATATAGCAGAAAGAGGCTGGAAGAAGAGTTCCGCCTCTTTATTACTTTTACAATTATAAGGTACGAAGCGCATCCTCTAGCGCTGTTTTTTGTTGAGTTTGGGCATCAATCTCTTTGATGATACGAGCTGGAACACCTGCTACCACCACGTTTTCTGGGACATCTTGAGTAACGATAGCTCCTGCAGCGACAACTGAACCACTACCGATTTGAACTCCTTCGATAACCACTGCGTTGGCACCGATAAGAACATTGTCTCCAACACGGACTGGTTCTGCGCTAGCTGGCTCAATCACACCTGCAAGAACCGCACCTGCACCAACGTGACTGTTTTTCCCAACGATAGCACGGCCTCCAAGGATAGCCCCCATGTCAATCATAGTTCCTGCACCAATTTCAGCACCGATATTGATAACCGCTCCCATCATGACAACAGCATTGTCACCAATTTCAACCTGATCACGGATAATAGCACCTGGCTCGATACGAGCATTGATAGCACGTTTATCTAGCAAGGGAACTGCAGAATTACGAGCATCTTGCTCAACAACATAGTCTTGATTTTCTACCAAACCATCGAGAAGCGGAGCCACGTCCTTCCAGTCTCCGAATAGAACATTTCCTAGTTTAACAACAGAGCTTGGTACAGCAGTTGCGAGTTGTCCCTCAAAGGTTACTTTAACACTAGTTTTCTTTTCAGCATTGGCGATAAATTGGATAATTTCTTGTGCGTTCATTTTTGTAGCAGTCATAGGCGCCTCCTAGTTCATTTTAATGATACCTATTCTACCAAAAAAGGCCTCAAATTTGAAGCCTTTTTGTTTGTTTTTAGGTATGATTTTTAGAGATGTGAGATAAAACGTGCTGTCGGTAAAAGCAAGCCCCTACCGATACAAGCTAAAAACACTCTTCACAACTATCTCCCCGTGTTTTATTGACTATTCTAGTATAGCACACTTTTAGAATTAAGAACGGACTTTTTATTTACTTTCTTTCGCTTCTTCTATCGATAGGAAAATCATAGGTAAAATAATCAGGGCCATAGCTAGAAGAAGGGACCAATCCACTACCAAGCCTAAAAATAAAACACTCAATAGAGCAGAAGAGAGAGGTTCACTGGCGCTGATAACGGAAACCACCAAAGGAGAAACCAAGGACACCGCCTTCATGGAAATAAAAAAAGCAAAAAGCTGTACCGAAGAAAGCGATAATAAGGCAAATCAAGATACTCCAAATATCCAGAGTAAAGGAAAGCTGATAAACCGGCGAGAGGACATTGCTAAATAAACCTGCCAAAATCATCCCCCACCCAACCGTGGGTACAAACCCATAACGCTTAGCAAAAGGTTGAGGTAAGATAACATTAAACATGACCCCCATGGCACTCAGCAAACCCGTCACAAGTGCTAGCGGTGTCATGGATAATTGAGAGAGATCTCCCTTTGTCGCCATCAGGCAAACACCCAACATGGCAACCAAAACATAAAAAATAGAGCTTTTTGACGCTCGTTTTTGATAAACCAAACGATTGTAAAAGAGGATAAAGACAGGGCTAATAAACTGTAAAATAGTTGCTGTCGCTGCATTTGAATATTCTACACAGAGATAGAAAAAATACTGAACTGAAAAAATCCCCAAAATAGCATAGGCTAAAAAGGGCAGGTAATTTTTCTTATCTCGCCAAATATCTAGCACTTGAGATTTTAATTGTATTGCAGACCAAATGAGCACAAGACTCCCTGCCAGTGTCAAACGCATAGAGGTAATCCAGCCAGAGGATACTTGATAATGAGTAAAGAAATACTCTCCTAAAATTCCACAGATTCCCCAGATTAAGCCGGATAGGAGCGAATAAATGGTTCCTTTAACAATCTTTTTCTGATACTGATTCATACCTTTATTGTAACACGAAAGGAAAAAAGAAAAAAGTGGCAATAGAAAAGTCCCATAAGATCTATAATGAAAAGTTACCAAACAACTCATTAGAAAGAATCATATGGAACAACTACACTTTATCACAAAACTACTCGATATTAAAGATCCTAATATCCAAATTATGGATGCTATCAATAAGGGTAACTTCTCATAGTAACTTCCACTTTTGCTAGAGGTGGAACTTAGTTTGGGAATTTAGCTGTTATCAATAGGAATACCCACTCTCTAAACTGGAATACGATACCCCATCTTGTCCTCATTGTGGGAAGTCAAATGAAGAAATATGACTTTCAAAAACTGTCTAAGATTCCTTACCTTGAAACGACTAGTGTGCCTACTAGAATTCTGCTTAGCAAGCGTCGATTCAAGTGCTATCACTGTTCAAAAATGATGGTGGCTGAGACTTCTATCGTCAAGAGGAATCACCAAATCCCTCGTATCATCAACCAAAAGATTACTCAAAAGCTGATTGAAAAGACTTCTATGACCGATATTTCACATCAGCTAGCCTTTTCAACTTCAACTGTCATTCGCAAGCTCAATGACTTTCACTTTGAGTGTAACTTTAGCCATTTGCCTGAAATTATGCCCTTGGATGTTAAAACAGTCAGGTGAGTGACTGTTTCAATCGGTAGATGAAGATGAGTTTCATTGCGCAAGATTTTTTAATCTCAGTATCATAGCTGTTCTTGAGGGTAGAACACAAACTGTCATCCGAAATCATTTTCTGCGCTACCATAGAGCTGTTCGCTGTCAGGTAAAAATTATTACTATGGATCTGTTTAGTCCTTATTATGACTTGGTTAAACAGCTTTTTCCGAATGCAAAAATTGTACTTGATTGCTTTCACATTGTTCAACATCTAAGCCGTGCTATGAGTCGTGTACGTGTTCAAATCATGAATCAATTTGAACGAAAATCTCATGAATACAAGGCTATCAAGCGATACTAGAAGCTCATCCAGCAGGATAGTCGTAAATTGAGTGATAAACGTTTTAATCTCCCTACTTTTCGTATGCACTTGACTAATAAAGAAATTCTAGACAAGCTTTTGAGCTATTCAGAAGACTTGAAACACCACTATCATCTCTATGACTCTTGCTTTTTCACTTTCAGAATAAGGAACCGGATAAATTTTTCGGACTCATTGAGGACAATCTAAAGCAGGTTCATCCTCTTTTTCAGACTGTCTTTAAAACCTTTCTCAAGGACAAAAAGAAAATTGTCAACGCCCTTCAACTCCCCTTTTCCAATGCAAAATTGGAAGCAACGAATAATCTCATCAAACTTATCAAGCACAATGCCTTTGGTTTTCGGAACTTTGGAAACTTCAAAAAACGGATTTTTATCGCTCTGAATATCAAAAAAGAAAGGACGAAATTTGTCCTTTCTCGAGCTTAGCTTTTCATCAACCCACTACAGTTGACAAAGAGCCAATTAAAAAAGAGAGAAGCAAACTGATTCTCTCTTAATGTATATAATATCTAGTCAAACAAAAAAAGATACGCTTACGTATCTCTGTAATG